>SOJB01000072.1 GCA_004376695.1 Dehalococcoidia bacterium
AGCCTGTTACCTCGGATGATTTGCAGCGGTTCTGTAGGTAATTATGCTTAGAACGGGATATGAGGAGATGGACAAGATTCTTATCTTGGGCGCTGGACAAATGGGCACTGCCTTGACCGTTCCATTATGCCAGAATAAGCAGGAGGTGAATCTGTGGGGGACTGAGTTCGATGCCGAAGTGCTCGAGGCAATGGCGAGGACCGGACAGCACATCCGATTGGGCATTGGGTTGCCCCGATGTGTCAACCTGTTTTCCGCTCCGGAGCTGGAAAAGGCTTGCCAAAACGTAGACTTTGTTGTGTTAGCGGTTGCATCCTCGGCCATCAGGTCTGTGACGCAGAGATTAGTTCCTTTCATAAAGGACGGGATGATCATAGTAAATATCGCCAAAGGGCTAGAGGAAGACCCAAAGACCGGGCATATACTGACAATGGTGGATGTAATCGAAAGCGAACTCTCAGAGACATTGCCTGGCAGGAATCCAATAGTAACAATAGGCGGTCCTACCATAGCCAGGGGAGTTGCTGAGGGTGTGCCCACTGAAGCTGTGCTCGCCTCAAAGGACCTGGCGGCGGCACGGCACTGCCAGCAGATACTAACGACTCCAGTTTACAGGATGAAGGTAACTACTGATGTCACAGGTGTCGGGCTGTGTGCGGCACTGAAAAATGCCTTCGCTGTTGCCATGGGGTTCTGCGACGGAGTAGAAGACAGAACGAGTGTCGGAGTGAAAATGCACAACGCAAAAGCGGCGTTGCTATGTGAGGCCGTGGCCGAGCTATCCACAATTGTCGAAGCAATGGGGGGAAAGGAAGAAACTGTATTCGGACCGGCAGGCATCGGGGACTTATATGTAACCGCTCTCGGGGGGCGGACATGCTTATTTGGGAAGATGATCGGTGGCGGCATGTCCACAGAACAGGCACTCGAGGAGATGAAGAACAGGCATCAAACCGTCGAGGCCTATCCAGCCGCTAAAGCAGCCTATAGGCTGGCGGAGACGCTGAGCAAAAACGGGAAACTAAACATGGGTGACTTGCCTCTTCTAACACAGGTTCATGCAGTGCTCTTCGAAGGGAAGGATGCAGAAGCAGCTGTATCAGATTCCTTTGCTGCGCTTCGATAACTACCGTACTATGTAGAAGTATCTCGACCAGAGATATTGGGGAGGACGGCCCTAGGAGCAGCTTATCTCGCTGGCGTGGGAATAGGGTTTTGGAAATCTGGTCGGGAGATGGAAGTGGGGCAGGAGGTAGGCCAGCGGTTCGCGCCACGTACGGAAGCCACCGAACGCCAGGGGTTGCGCCGAGACTGGCAGAGAGCATTGGAACGAGCCAAGTGCTGGCTCGTAGTCGAGGAATAGATGGCTGCTCTAGTCATTTGACCCGTTGTGGATTTTGCGGGAAAGCCCAGGGGAGGAGGTGGCGCTCACAGGTCAGCGAATACCTGGGGAGCTATTCCCTTTACTATTCTCCGTATTTCCTCGGCCACAGCCCTGAACTCAGGAAGCGCTCGCCTGGATGTGCGCAGCTTGATGATGTGGCGAATCTCGCGGAAATTCCAGGTGCAGATTATCTGGGTCTCACAGGCGTTGGGAAGGACGTAGCGAGCAATCTCAGCTTTTATCCCCTTGGCCAATAAGTCACCATAGGCTCGCCAGCAAGTCGTCATTACCTCCTCGAATTGCTTATGGGCAGATTCGTTGTCTTTAATTGGAGGCGGCTCGACATATCTTGGCTCGGTTTCTTTCACATATCGCTGGCTTCTCTGGCTGTAACTTGCCAATCTGTGTCTGACAAGCTCGTGGGTCAGGACGCGGCTGGCACGGATGTAGAAGGTAGCACAGGCATGTTCAATCATTGACTCATGCCCGACCTCCAGCCACTTCTGAATTCGGTCGGGTATCGTACCT
>SOJB01000026.1 GCA_004376695.1 Dehalococcoidia bacterium
ATTGCTTCAGCAGTATGACAGCCTTCAGGGTATCTATGACCATATTGACGATATAACGCCGGTCAGGTTACAGGATACACTGCGCGAATGTCGCGCTCAGGCTTTCCGGAATGAAGAATTGTCCACTATAGTCAAGGATGTTCCTATCAAGCTGGACTTGAAAGCCTGCCAGGTCAGCCACTATGACCGGAACGAGGTGGCAAAACTTTTCCAGGAGCTTGAGTTCATTAAATTGCTTCCCAGGCTGCCCCCAATGAAGTCCGAGGGCTCTCCCTCCGTAGGGGCGGGCCCTGTACCCGCCCACCCATCAGCAGTCAAGTGCCACATAGTGAATACTGAGACGGCTCTGCAACAACTTGTAGGCGAGCTGGAGACGACACAGGACCTGGTTATCGGGATTGAAGGTACTAGCGAAAGGGCGATGATGGCGGACCTGGTAGGAATAGCCATATCACCGGCGCCCGGGAAGGGGTGTTACATACCTGTGGGACACCTGGGCCTGAATCAGCCGCAGCAATTGCCGCTGACCGAGGCGACAGGCATGCTCAAAATAGCTTTGGAAAACGTCCGCATAGGCAAAATCGCCTATAACGGCAAGCACGTTATGGCCCTGTTGGCTGGCTATGGGATAAAGCTTGAGAATCTGAATTTCGACCCCATGCTCGCTGCTTATCTCCTCGGCGAAAAAAACCTCGGGCTTACAGCGCTGGCCTTTAATAGACTGGGCACCGAAATGCCAACCCGCGCGGAATTGAGTGGCTCAGGAAAAAAGCAGAGCTCCGTGTCCCAGATAGAAGCAAACCGGATGGCCGACTATGCTTGTGCTAGCGTGGACATTCTTTGGGGTTTGAAGGATAGTCTGGAACCTGAGCTGCGCCAGCAGGGGCTTTGGCAGCTCTTCACCGAGGTAGAAATGGCTTTAGTCCCGGTCTTGATGGCCATGGAGAAAAATGGCATTCTTCTAGACACCGGCCTGCTTCGTGAGATGTCCCTGGAGCTGGGTCAGCAGATCCTGACGCTGGAGAAGGAAATCTATGGCCATGTCGGGCATGAGTTCAATATCAACTCCCCCCAGCAACTGGGCAAGGTTCTTTTCGGTGAGCTGAGGCTACCCCAGTCTCGCAAGACGAAAACTGGCTACTCCACCGAAGCCTCGGTTATAGAGGCATTGCGGGGAGCCCATCCTGTAATCGAACTCATACTTAAATATCGCCAGCTCAGTAAGCTCAAGTCAACCTATGTTGATGCTCTGCCCGCACTTATCAACCCCCTGACAGGGAGAGTGCATACCAGCTTTAACCAGACGGGCACAGCTACCGGCCGGCTGTCCTCCAGCGAGCCCAATCTCCAGAATATACCTGTAAGGAGCGAGATGGGGAATAAGATAAGGAAGGCCATCATAGCTCCGCCCGGGACATACCTTCTAAGCGCTGATTACTCCCAGATCGATCTCAGGGTGCTGGCTCACCTCTCCCAGGATCAAGGTCTTATTGCCGCCTTTGCCCACGACGAGGATATCCATACCCTGACCGCTTCCGAGCTGTTCGGCGTCCCCACAGAAGAGGTGACTTCTGAGATGCGCCGAAATGCCAAGACGGTCAATTTCGGAGTTATTTACGGCATGAGCGATTACGGGCTAGAGCGGGCAACCACGCTGAGTCGGGAAGAGGCTTCTCAGTTTATCGCCCTCTATTTTGAGAGATATCCCGGGGTGAAAAGCTATCTTGAGGCAACGAAGGAGCAAGCTCGGAAGCTGGGTTACGTGCAAACGGTGTTGGGTAGGAGGCGGTTCCTGCCCGAAATCGACTCTGCCAACCGCATGGTCAGGGAGGCTGCGGAGCGCATGGCCATAAATGCCCCGGT
>SOJB01000063.1 GCA_004376695.1 Dehalococcoidia bacterium
CGATTAGCTGACCGAATACCGTGTGCTTACCATCGAGGTGATGTTGGGGGGCGAGCGTGATGAAAAACTGGCAGCCATTGGTGTTGGGGCCCGAATTAGCCATCGATAGCGCACCGACAACATGGGTATGGGCCGTAATTTCATCATCGAAGAGGTAACCGGGATTACCGGTCCCGTCACCGATAGGGCATCCTCCCTGAGCCATAAAGCCGGGGATAACCCGGTGAAATGTAAGGCCATCATAGAACCCATCGCGGGCGAGGACTACGAAGTTATCGACTGTCATCGGAACATCACTGGCAAACAGCTCCAGCACCAGGTTTCCCCTTTCTGTTTCAATGGTAGCAGTGATTGTCATCGGTGTCCTTCCAGCGAGTCTTGTCATTCCTATTATGAGGACGATGACCATCACTGCGCCAAGTCCGATCAGCAGCTTCTTATTCGTCGACCACTTCCTCGTTTGTCCTGATTGGGGTCTTCTGCGGCTAGTCGACTGTCGGTCCTGATCTCTTCGTGACATCCTTCTGAACCTTCCTAATAGGGCGCTTGCTTCCCTTTCAATATATCATAAGTCGTTTAGCGCGTGCAGCCCCCTTGACTGTCTGGATGGCGAATGCCTCCAGCGCTGCCCATTCTCACTCTCTTCTCTGCGATAGACGCCTTGCCACCTTCCGAAATGCTCTGCTAGACACGTCTCGAGCGGAACGATTGACCAAATTGAGCCCATGCATTGGTGGAGGAAATAGCTCGACCGCGCAGGCTCTGATAGAATGCAACTGGTTGATTCTTGTGGCAGGCGGCACTGCGGCATCCTTGGCAGTGTTCATCGGACTGGTGCCACACATGTGGCCTGCTTGACTGAAAAGGTATGAAGCTATCCGGGCATCTATAAGGTCTTATGAGAAAGAAATGGGGGATTCACCTCAAAGCACTCATCATGCTTCTTGACGAGATACTCGTAGCAGGCATCATAATCTTTGTGCTGTGGGAATTGGGTGTTCCAATCCCGTTCTGGGCCTATATCCTGGCTGGAGTGGTATGTGCAACAGTGTATTGGTTGCTGTACCGCATCCTCTCACGCCAGGACAAGAAGTCACCTGCTGGCTATGGCAGTATGATAGGGCTTGAAGCGAAGAGCATTACCTCACTAAACCCTCAAGGATTGGTTCGAGTGCAGGGTGAAATGTGGAAAGCTGTTTCCAAGTGCGGTGTTGTTGGAGAAGGGGTAGATGTTGTGATTGAAGATGTGCGGAACCTTACACTCATCGTAAGAATTCAACGTGAATCTGAATAGCGATTGCTCTTGCCTGATCGTAGTTAGCGGTCGTACTATTTTGTTCAGGCAATTCAAGCTATCGCCTGTATTTCCATCTTGGCCCTTGAGGAGTATCTTCAAGGCTTACTCCTAAATCGGCCAATCCTCTGCGAATCTTGTCAGCTAACTGCCACTCTTGGTCTTGACGCAAATCCTCTCTGGTAGATACAAGGAGGCTGATAAATGCTCCTGTGTCAGGCGCAAGTTGTGTTTTCTCCTTCAAGGTGAGACCCAGAATACCCGCCAGCTTCAGAAGTGTATGCTGCGCTTCGGTTACATTGACACCTTGCTCAGCCCCGCGGTTTATCTCCTTTGCTAATTCGAAGAGAACTGCTATTGCCTGCGCGGTGTTGAAGTCGTCGTCCATGGCTTCGACAAATCTCTGCGCCAGGGGCTCAGCGCTCAGCGTACCGACGTTCTCCCGTGCACCTGCTTGATGGGTCAATGCCCAGCGCAATCTTTCTGCGCCCCTCTCACTTGCTTCCAGAGCCTGTTCACTATAGGTAAGCGGATTGCGATAATGAGAACCCAGGATGAAGAGACGAATGGCATCAGAACTGAAACGGTTCAGCGCGTCCTGAACACTTACCAGGTTGCCAATAGACTTGCTCATCTTCTGCTTATCCAGTTGCATTAAGCCGTTATGTAGCCAGTATCGAGCAAAGGGAACTTGCCCGGTGAAGCCCTCTGACTGTGCTATCTCGTTCTCATGATGAGGGAAAATGAGGTCCTGTCCGCCGCCGTGGATGTCTATGCTGTCGCCGAGGTGCTTGAGAACCATGGCGCTGCACTCCATGTGCCACCCCGGCCTGCCCCTCCCCCAGGGGCTCTCCCAGAAAGGTTCACCTGGCTTCGACGCTTTCCATAGAGCGAAATCCAGCGGATATTCCTTCTTCTCCTCATAGGGGCTGGCTTGGGAGATCATATCCGACAAGTTCCGGCGGCTCAGCTTACCGTAGTCGGGGGAATTCCTGACGCGGAAGTAAACGCTCCCCTCAGACTCGTATGCGTAACCTTTGGCAACAAGGCCCTGGACAATCTCGATGACTTTCGGTATTTCCTCGGTTGCTTTGGGATAGACATCGGCTCGCCTGATATTCAATGCATCCATGTTGGCGAAATACCGGTCAACGTATTTGCCAGCCAGTTCTAATGGCGGTATCCCCAACCGGTTAGCACGCTCTATGATCTTATCGTCTACGTCGGTAACGTTTTGCACATGCTTGACTTCATAGCCTTTGAACTCCAGGTAACGCTTGATCATATCGAAAACTATGTAAGCCATGGCGTGCCCGATATGGCTTTCGTCGTAAGCGGTAATCCCGCAGACATACATGGTCACAACTTCGCCGCGGGGCTGAAAATCCTCTTTTCTTCCAGTCAGCGTGTTGAATACTCGCATCTCTTTCTCCAGAGGGTGACCGACACCTGTCTTCTTTCTGTTCAGTGAATCATATCTCAGATCGGCTGATTATGAAAACTTGACCGGGTCGGCATTCTTGGCTATACTATGCGAAGTCGACCATTGTAGTCAACAATTAGAACGAAGTCATATGAAGCTCTCTACCAGGGGAAGATACGGACTCAGAGCACTGCTGGATTTAGCTCTTCATCAGGGCGCGGGGCTGGTTCGACTAAAGGATATTGCCCGGCGGCAGGACATTTCCCTGCACTATCTGGAGCGTTTGATCGCTCCTCTTATTGCCGCCGGTCTGGTGAAGAGCACAAGAGGAGCTCGAGGTGGTGTCCTGCTGATTAAGGCGCCCTCGCAGGTCAAGCTCAGTGAGGTGATTCAAGCTCTGGAAGGCTCTATTGCGCCTGTCGGGTGTGTCAACAATCCGGCATTATGTCAGCGCTCCGCTCTTTGTGTTACCCGGGACGTCTGGAGTGAGTTGATGGAGGCGATGGTTCAGGTTCTGGATGCCACGACCTTGCAGGACCTGGTTGAGAGGCAAAGGACAAAGGGATGAGGTATAGCGGAAGATGAACGAGCTTCCTGAGATTGGCAAGCTCTCTCCCGAAGTCTTTAATGAACTGATATTTACACGCTTAGGCGCCAGAAGCGAAAGCGTGATTGTGGGTCCCCAGCACGGAGTTGATGTGGGGATAGTTGAGATCGGAGACAAGGCGGTAGCCCTGACTACAGACCCTGTATTCATTGTCCCTGAATATGGCTGGGAGAGAGCAGCTTGGTTTGCCCTTCACATTCTCGTCTCTGACGCTGTTACCAGCGGTCTCAGGCCCAGATTCCTCTCCATTGATCTGAATCTTCCTATGGAGATGACCAAGCAGCAACTGCAGATAGTGTGGGAGACCATGCATCAGGGATGCCGGAGACTTGGAATCTCCATTGTTTGTGGGCATACTGGCAGATACGAGAATTGCCATTATCCTATGGTAGGTGGAGCCACGGTTCTCAGTATAGGGGAGAAAGACGAATATGTTACCCCCAGGATGGCTAGAGCGGGGGACAAGATAATCATCACTAAGGGACCGGCGATAGAGGCAACCGGTATCTTTTCTGCCATGTTCCCCAAACTCATCGAGAAGGAATTTGGAGCCACCTTTAGTGAGCGAGCACAACGGGTTTTCTATAAGATGTCGGTGGTTGAGGACGCCATGACTGCTGTAGGTGTGGGGGTGAGGGAAAAGGGAGTTACTGCCATGCATGATGCCACCGAATGCGGGATATGGGGTGGGCTGTTTGAGCTCGCCCAAGCCTCAGGTTTAGGGGCGAGGGTGGAAAAGGAACTGATAAAAGTCGATGATTGTGTAACCAGAATATGTCAGTATTTTGGTATTGATCCTTATGCCTCCATCAGCGAGGGGACATTGATCATCACTTGCCGTGAGGACAAAGCTCAAGAAGTAGTACAGGCCTTGTCCCAGAAAGGGATTACCTCCTCAATCGTGGGAGAGCTAACACACCCCGGGCACGGCATGATCCTGGTAGAAGGAGGAGAGGAGAGGAAACTGGAACACCCTGTTGTAGATCCCTTTTGGAGAGCGTTTTATGATGCGCTTGCCAGGTATGGGTCTCTGGAGAGGGTACAGTGAGAGGTGGCGCACATCGGCGGGAATGTGCCTGATAAGCAGGTGGGAGCTGGAAGCGGTTAGGCAGTATTTAGTCAAGGAGGGCGAATATGAGATTTGAGACGATAGCCATTCACGCCGGGGATAGACCGGATGCCACGACCGGCGCTATTTCTGTGCCTATTTACCAGACTGCGACCTTCGTGTTTGAGGACGTGGGCAAGACAAGAGGTTGGGATTACTCCCGCACGGCAAACCCGACGAGGAAAGTCCTGGAGGACACTATTGCCCGACTCGAAGGAGGCAAAGCGGGATTCGCCTTCGCCACCGGGATGGCCGCTGAGACGACGCTTATGCATCTTCTGAGAACAGGCGACCATGTAATCTCGATGGATGATATCTACGGAGGAACCTATACTCTATTTCAGAGTGTGATGAGCACCTTTGGGCTGGAATTTACCTTGCTGAGAATGGACGACCGGCAGAGGATTGAGGAGGCAATAAAGCCCAATACCAGGATGTTGTGGCTGGAGACCCTGTCCAACCCGCTGCTAAACACCATTGACCTCGAGATGGTGGTTGATATTGCTAAGAAGCATAGGTTGCTGATAGTAGCAGATAATACCTTTGCTACTCCCTATTTCTTAAGGCCGATTGAATACGGAGTTGACCTTGTCGTCCACTCCACCAGCAAGTATCTCAACGGACACTGTGATGTTGTCGGTGGCGCTGTGGTGACCGCCACCGATGAACTGACTCAGAGGGTTCAGTTCTTGCTTGATGCCATGGGGACATGTGCCTCGCCCTTCGATTGCTGGCTGGTGCTTCGGGGAATCGAGACCCTGCCGGTAAGAATGAAGCAGCATGAGAAGAATGCCATCGCTGTGGCCCGTTATCTTGAGGAACACCCGTCAGTGAAGAGGGTGCTCTATCCAGGGCTCGAATCCCATAGGGGACACGGAATCGCCAGGAGCCAGATGAAAGGATTCGGCGGAGTAGTGTCTTTTGAGCTGGAAGGCGGCTTTGAGCGTGTTAATACCTTTTTGAGAAATGTCAGGGTCTTTTCTCTGGCCGAATCGCTGGGTGGCCTCGCTTCGCTCGCTGGGCATCCGGCTACCATGAGCCACGTCTCAGTGCCCCGGGACCATAGGGAAAAGGTAGGGATTAGCGATGGGTTGATCAGGTTATCGGTGGGCCTGGAAAACGTTGACGATTTGACTGAGGATTTAGAGCAGGCACTGAAGACAACAGTATAGTTGAACTCGTGCATACGGGAACTAAGGAGACAAGGCATGGGCTTGACAACCCGGAAACCATGTGTACGGAATGCGGACTGTGCTGGAGAATGTGAAACAGATGTCTAACGAAACCAGAAAGATAACTTTGCCCGTTACGGGTATGACCTGTGCCTCTTGCGCTGCCGCTATCGAGAAAGGGCTTTCTAAGCTGCCGGGGCTTTATCGGGTCAGTGTCAATGTAGCCAGTGAAGAGGTGTTTGTTGAATACGATCCGGGCCGGATAGATACTAGGGCGCTGGTTAGCGCGATATCCGATGCCGGTTATGGTGTCGGCCTGGAGAAAACAACCTTCAATGTGAGTGGTATGACCTGTGCCTCCTGTGCCGCCAACGTTGAGAAGGCTCTCAGGAAGGTATCCGGAGTGATCTCGGCCAACGTCAATCTGGCCA
>SOJB01000131.1 GCA_004376695.1 Dehalococcoidia bacterium
ATGGTGCCATCAGCCCCGATGGCGGGGGAGGACATGATGTCATGCCCGGTCGTGAAGCTCCACTTCAGCACTGGTATCCCGGGACCGGTGTAAGGGCTTCTGCCGGTATTCTGAGGGTTGTGACGGAACTTGGGCCAGGGACTATCGGCAAGTCCTGATGAACCGCCCACTACAGAAGCTGGAAGAACGAGGCTGAAGACCAGGACGACAGAGAGTAGAGCTGGCAAGAGCATCTTTCCGTTTCTCATTACTGCCTCCTATTGTCCACCATCGCAAATGTGAAACACTTCCGTGCCTGTGGTAGTCTTCCCTTCTGCACAGCTTAGTTTCCCTAAAGCCTGCGTCTTGTAGCCTCATTATATCACGCCCGGCGCTGTCAGGAGTCTTCTCCACGTCTCTCCAGGATTTCATCGACATAGCTCAGGGGGAATGCTTACAGACATCTTTGCCGGATCTCCTTCGCCTGGGTTCTGTGAGAACGGCAGTAGGTGGCAGTGCTTTTCCCGGGCGGGTCAGGGAGAGTCAGGAATCCGTTCCCACCCGGACTCTGCCTCCCGAAGTGTGGCTATTACGTGAAGTCATGGCGAAGGGCACAGAGGCTGATACCACCTGACAATTCCTGATGATTGCCTCCGCAATGATTGACCAGCTATATTCGCTCACTGTCGCCCGAATCCTCTGGGCAGACATCGTATCTGCGGTCGAATGGGAAAGTAGCAAGGCCATTTTGTCGGCAAGGCGACGGGGATCGTTATCTGCTACTACATAACCTGTCTCTCCTTCCCGAATGACGTATCTATGGCTGCCTACGTCGGTAGCCACTACCGGTGTGCCGCAGGCCAGGGATTCCAGAGCTACCAAACCAAAGCTCTCATAGTAGGAGGGAACGACGCAGATGTCAGCAGCACTGTAATAGTGGGGCAGTTGCTCATGCTTCACCAAGCCGGGAAAGGCAACTGAATCGTGCAGGTTAAGGCTAAGGGTCAGTTTGCGTAGTCGTTCTACTTCACTCTGGCTGTTTTCACCGCCGCCGATTATCACCAACCGCAGTCCCTGGATATCCCTTAGATAGGCCAGCGCCTTTATCAGCTTTTCTATACCCTTTAGAGGATCAATTCTGCCCACGAAGAGCGCAATCTTAGCATCATCGAGGCCCAACTGGCGCCTGGCCTGTGCTTTATCCAGAACCCTGAACTGCTCCAGATTCACGCCACACGGCACCACGCTGATCTTGTCGGACGATGCGCCATAGTGCCGAACTAGCTCTTCTCTGCCCGTCTCTGTTGGAGTGACAATAAGGTGACACCGTTGCACGAGGTCGCCTTCTGTCTCAATGCGAAGTGCGGGCTCATCCTCGCCCGGTGGCAGACAGACTGCCTTCCTGACAGCGTTCTTAACTGCCCCTAATGTATGGAACATGATGACATGAGGGACCTCCCACCGTTGCTGCAGATACGCTCCGGCCAGCCCCGAAAGCCAGTAATGGCTGAATATCAAGTCATACTGCAGGTTGCCATGGTTTCTGAAGGTCTCCAGGTTGCCCACAAAGCCAGGAAGATGAGAATACACGGACAACTTATCTATCTCCTCGTCTCCTCCGGCCCTGAGGTGAATGACCCGTGCATTCTGGCTCAGTTCGTAGATTTCGCGGTCTTCAGGATCGTGAACACGAGTATAGATGTCCACTGGATGCCCTCGCTTGCCGAGTTCACAGGCAAGCTCCCTGATGTAAACACTCATTCCACCCGTGTCTCTTGTCCCTAGCTTCCCCACCGGGCAGCTATGGGCACTGAGCATGGCTATTCTCAGTTGAGTAACCGGCATCAGTATGTCATCCTC
>SOJB01000019.1 GCA_004376695.1 Dehalococcoidia bacterium
GAGCAGTGTTCCGGTTGCAGGATCTGTGAACTTGTATGTGCAATCAAACATTTCGGAGTGAACAATCCCAAGAAGGCGGCGATAAGAGTCTTGACCACATACCCTCATCCGGTCGTGAGAATGCCGATTGTGTGTAGCCAATGTAAAGTGCCCGCATGTGCGCAAATATGTCCCTCTGATAGCTTGCGATGGCTTGATGGCGTTGTGCAACTGGACGAGGAGAATTGCACTTCCTGTTACAAATGCGTGGAAGCCTGTCCTTTTGGAGCGATGTATATACATCCAGATTATGACCTGCCCATCAAGTGTGATATGTGTGGAGGAGACCCGGAGTGTGTCAAGAAATGTCCCAAGGGAGCACTCAGGCTCATACCGGAGGCTGCCCTGGGCGAATCCAGGCGTCTCAACAACGTCCTGAGCTACACTCAGATGAAGGAAATTGAGTTCTATGAGAAGGGCGAAAAGAAGGTCATCCGCTATGCCGAGGTAGGAAAAGAAGAGCTATGAGCATAAAGAGCGGATATTTTAAGCAACACCTCCACATAGACCTTACGAAAGGCACTGCTGAGCGCCGAACCACTGCGGACGCCTTCATCGAAAAGTATATCGGGGGACGTGGCTTTGGCGCGAAGTTGGTCTGGGACAATCTAAAGAAGCATGATTTCAAGATAGACCCCCTTGGCCCTGAGAATCTTCTGGTTGTCGCGCCGGGACCTCTGACCGGGGTTTACCTGCCCTCATCGGGAAAGAACTCCTTTGTCGCCATCTCGCCAGCTACCGGGCTCTACGGTGATTCCTCCATGGGTGGTGGCTTCGGTGTCGAGCTCCGACAAACGGGAACTGATATTCTCTCCGTTACCGGCAAGGCGCCGGAACTATCTGTTCTTTTCATCGACAATGGTGAAACGACAATCCTTCCCATGCCCGAACTGAAAGGAAAAAGCTGTCTGGAAGCCGAAGGAATGATTAAAGAGCGACTGGGCACCCACGCTGTCCATGTTGCTACGATAGGCATCGGAGGCGAGAACATGGTCAGGTTCGCCTGTGTCAACACCGACTGGAGCCGCAATGCCGGCAGGGCTGGGATGGGCGCAATCATGGGGGCCAAGAACCTCAAGGCAATTGTTGTTCGGGGGCACATGGATCTTCCCGTCTATGATGTGGCCGGGCTAATGGCGGAGGCTGAACAAGCTTTCAAATATATGGAGGAACACAAGTATTTCAAACTGTGGCAGCAAGAAGGCCTGATGAATGTCATCGATTACGCCAACGAGAAGGGTATTCTGCCTACATACAATTTCAAGGATAGCGTTTTTGCCAGGCACGACCAGATCAACGGCACAACAATGGTAAATCGCTATAAGATAGGTGATAGTGCATGCTTTTCCTGTCCCATGTGTTGCGGCAATATTTGCCTCGTTAAGAGCGGGAAATATACGGGCACGGTGGTTGAGGGACCAGAATATGAAACCTGTGCTATGCTGGGACCAAACTTGGGGATTGACAACTTCGCTGCGATACTTTCTGCAACCCGACTGTGCGATGAACTGGGTATAGATACAATTTCCACAGGTAGCATCGTGGGAGCTACAATAGAGGGGTACGAAAAGGGGATTTTGTCGCTCAGCGACCTCGATGGCAGGGAGATCGCCTGGGGAGATGAGGATGCCATCCTGGGACTGATACAGAAAATCGCTCACCGGCAGGGCATCGGTGACATCCTTGCTGATGGCTCTCACCGTATTATCGAGAACTGGCCCGAAATGGACAAAATCATCCTCCAGGTCAAGGGCCTTGAGCAGTCGGCCTA
>SOJB01000100.1 GCA_004376695.1 Dehalococcoidia bacterium
TGCCAGTCAGACGCTCTCCCGATTGAGCTACAGCCCCGCCTGGTTCAAGAATATAGCAAAACAGCCTCGCAAACTCAAGTTACATAACGCCCAGCCATTGTAGAATGGAGCGCAAGCCGAAGTATCCCAGGTAGGCCAGTACCATGTTCTTGACCGTCCGTCCTGCCCAGGTGGCGAGGAAAAACCTTATCCAACCAAAGCGGAGCATGCCCAGGAACACGGCGAAGGGGTAGTAAATGGGGGTAATTATAGCTGCAATAAAGAAAACAGCTTTAGATCCGTGACGGTCCATGATATTGCTGAAACGAAGGTGAAGGCCGCTGTTACGATCTGCGAACAATCCTCTACCGCCATATCCGGTGAAATAGGCACCTGTAGCGCCTATAGTTTCTCCAATTCCAGCTACGGCACCGACGATGGCAGGGTTCAATACTCCGCCCAGCGTGAATGTAAGAACCGTGCCGAAGCCGGGCATAACCAGAGTCCCGCTGGTCAGCATGTTAATGAAAAAGCAACCAACATAACCCCAGCGCGCTATCTGATCGATGTATTCCCGATGGTGAATGATGAGAATACATGAGACGATGGTGATTGTCAGAGAGATCCCGCCTACTACGGCTTCCCGCTTAGTCGGTCTCCTCTTCATCCTTGCCTATTATACAGTAAAAACACGTGAGTGAAACCGAGCTTTTCGGGTTCATCGCCTCATGGTAACCAGACTACAGCCGCCTCAAGAAAGGAACGTGGCCAGGACAGAGGGCAAGATCAACGACCTGGAGACTGTGCAGCCGTGTAAGACCTGCCCACCATCTCACTGTTTGTTCCATGCCTTTTCCGGAGCCTCTCAGGGCCCTCTGAGGCGATTCTCCATGGCTTCGGACAAGAAGCCCGATCATCTCAGCATGGCTACATAGCTGTTGAGGGGCACTCCAATGGATCTCGCTACAGGTTTGCACTTAGCCCTGAGGCAGTGGAAAAATCTTCCTTCCGGGGCAAGCTCAGATAAGGCCTCATAGTGCCCCATTCCTTTGGCGAATATAAGGTCTGCCGACTCGAATTCCCGCTTGAATTGGGCTGAAGCCAAAGAGAAGACGATGCCCGGCGAAGCTATGCCCGTGCTCATAACCCTCCCAAACTCGCATTCCAGGCCAGTCTCTCTCACGTCTTCCAGCGTCAAATCGTCCTGGACAGGCGCCGGTTTGACCACATAGGTCACACGGGCAATCTCCATCATCCGCTTGACCAGAGGCAGGTCGAAGTAGATCTCCCCGGCGTTATCAGCCAGGTATAGCACCCTGTTCGCTTTGCCCAGTTTTGCCACAAGGTGCTCCGAGTCATCTATGGCGAAACTCACCGGTTTCCTGATATCCTCCTTGATAGCATCGAGTTCCCTGAAGAAATCGATGGCATTCCCGGCCGCGGCCAGCTCGAGACAATCCCGAAGCTCATCCTCATGAAGACTGCTTTGCTTTCTCCTCCGCATTCGGCTCCCAGCTTCGGTTCGCGATGACAGCTCAGGATACAACTCCCTGGCCAGCGTCATCTCCCTTTCCTTCATCGCTCTGTAGGGGTCAGGATTGCCGGTCACTTCCTTCACGACCCTGTGAATCCTGCTGGCAATCACAATAGATAATTGGCTATAAGAAAACTCTTCCTCCAATATCCTCGCCGCTTCTTCTGTTGCCTTCCGCTTCAACAACGCATCGCCCGTAGCCAGGTCAGCGGCCTGGCGAATTAGCCTGTGCAAGCACTCATAGCAATCCGGCGTCAGTTTCATGCTGGTTCCATTAAGTTAAGTTTGAGCA
>SOJB01000024.1 GCA_004376695.1 Dehalococcoidia bacterium
GCTAGACATCGAGGTTTCTCACGCTTTGGGCGTGGGCCTGGATGAATCTTTTGCGAGGCAGAACTTCATCGCCCATTAGCATATGAAAGGCCTGGTCGGCGGCTATAGCATCCTCTACCTGTACTTGGAGCAGGGTTCTGCTAGCTGGGTTCATAGTTGTCTCCCATAGTTGTTCGGGACTCATTTCGCCCAGTCCTTTGTATCTCTGGATTTCCACTTTGTCTGACTTGAATGATTTGAGTTTCTGCTCCTTTTCCTGGTCAGAGTAAAGCCAGAATTCCTGTTTACCCGACTTGATGCGATAAAGGGGTGGTTGAGCGATGTAGAGA
The DNA here is from genome assembly GCA_004376695.1 of Dehalococcoidia bacterium. Taxonomy (GTDB): domain Bacteria; phylum Chloroflexota; class Dehalococcoidia; order GIF9; family AB-539-J10; genus RBG-13-51-36. Next base: position 330 of record SOJB01000024.1, read on the forward strand.
TAGCCCTGGTTGATTAACTCCGTCATATGGCGGAAAAAGAAGGTAAGGAGCAAAGTACGAATGTGCGAGCCGTCCACATCGGCATCGGTCATTATGATTACCTTATGGTAACGGAGTTTGGAGCTATCGAACTGGTCGTCGGTACTTGCTTTCAGTGCTGTGACAATGGCTCTCAGCTCTTCATGCACTATGATCTTTTCTTTGGTAGCCTTCTCCACATTAAGTATCTTGCCTCTCAGGGGGAGAATAGCTTGAAATGCGCGGTCTCGCCCTTGCTTAGCCGAGCCGCCGGCTGAGGGGCCTTCGACAAGGTAAAGCTCGCATTTTTCCGGCTCTTTCTCGGAACAATCAGCCAGCTTTCCCGGCAGAGTTGATGCTTCGAAGCTGTTTCTCTTCAAGACGAGATCGCGGGCCTTGCGCGCCGCCTCTCTGGCTTTGGCAGCGGTGAGGCACTTCTCCATAATTGCCCTGGCCTCGTTCGGGTGCTGCTCAAGGTAGAGGGCTAAGCTGTTTGCCACCGCCGACTCGACCTGACTCTTTACCTCGGGATTCCCCAACCTTGCCTTAGTTTGCCCCTCAAACTGGGGTTGGGGCAGCTTCACGCTGATGATGGCGACTGCCCCTTCACGCACATCCTCCCCGGTTAGGTTGGGATCAGTATCCTTCAGGAATTTGGCGTTCCGGGCGTAGTCGTTAAAGACCCGGGTTAATGCTGAGCGGAAGCCGGTAAGGTGGCTACCGCCGTCTCTCGTATTCACGCAATTGGCGAAGGAAATAGTGGATTCTGTGAAGCTATCGTTATACTGCAAAGCTGCTTCAATGATGGTGCCATTTACCATGGCGGAGACATAAATGGGGTAGGGGTGAACAACGCCTCTGTTTCTATTCAGGCGGCGGACGAAACTGGCTATGCCCCCATCGAAGTAGAACGCTCTCTCCTGATTGTTTCTCTCGTGCTTGAGAGCTATTTCCACCCCTTTGTTGAGGTAAGCCAGTTCCCTTAGTCGCTGACAGGCCAGGTCGAAATCGTAATCAATGTCCTCGAAGATTTTCTCATCGGCCAGGAAAGTAATGGAGGTGCCTGTATCCTGGGCATCCCCGGTGATTTCTACGTCGCCTTTGGGAACGCCCCGCTGGTATTCCTGGCGGTGAATTTTCCCCTGGCGCTTAATCTCAACATTAAGCCAGGAGGACAGGGCATTTACTACCGAAGCGCCAACGCCGTGCAGGCCGCTGGATACGCCGTAGACATGCTCGCTGAACTTAGCTCCGGCATGCAAGCGAGTCATCACTGCTTGCAGAGCTGTGATGCCTTCTCCCGGGATGGTTTCTGTAGGGATACCTCGCCCATTATCAGTCACAGTGACACTATTATCCTTATGGATTGTTATGTCAATTCGGTCACAGCAGCCGGCCATGGCTTCGTCTACGCTGTTATACACTATCTCGTAGAGGCATTGGTGCAGTCCGTGCCGATCGGTGCTACCGATATACATGCCCGGCCGCAAGCGTACGGCCTTGATCTCATCCAAGATCTGGATATCTTTGGCAGTATATTCGTGCGTTACGTGGTTGTTCATGTCATTCTATGGCGTAAGACGAAATGGCGGCTGATGGCAGGAAACAATGCGGGTCCCTACTTGTCGTTGATGGTAGTGGCACTGCGCCTATTATAGCATATCTGACATTGGCGGTGCTACTTCTGACCCTGCTTGAGCACCCTGGTTAACTCGGTCAAAGGAACGGTTTGCTGATCTCCGCTGGCCATATCTCGCAATATCGCGTTCCGGTTGCTGAGCTCTTCCTTGCCGAGGATGACGGCGTAGGTACTGCCCAAAGAGTTAGCGTGTCTCATCTGCCCCTTCAGGCTCCTGTCACCTGTAGCCATGATAATGGCAAGCTCAGCCTTCCGCAGCTCCGAGGCGATCTTCAGCGCGTCGATCTTGGCTTCCTGCCCCAGGTAGGCGACAAAAGCAACAGGCCTTGGCAACGGCGGAATATCTAGACTCTCTCTTTTCAGATTCAATACTATTCTTTCCAGCCCGGCTGCAAAGCCAACTCCTGGAGTGGAGTTTCCGCCTAATGTCTCGATGAGGTCATCATAGCGCCCCCCTCCCCCAAGCGAACTCTGTCCCCCTTTCTCTTGGGGTTCCACCTCGAATACTGTCCTCGTGTAGTAATCCAGGCCCCGGACCAATCCATGATTCAGATGGAAGGGGATGCCCAACGTCTCTAGATATCGGCGAACGCTTTCGAAGTGCAGTCGGCATTCATGGCACAGATGATCCGTGGTCTTCGGCGCCGTTCCTGCTATCTCCTGGCAAACGGCTTGCTTGCAGTCAAGCAGACGTAGTGGCTTTCTGGTCAACCTGGCCTTACAATCAGAGCAAAGGCGCTCTGTATAGCCCGAATAATGCCGCCGCAGTACTTCCAGGTACCCCGGTCGGCAGAGCTTACAGCCAATGCTGTTGAGTTGAATGGAAACCCCGGATAACCCCAGGGAGATGAAGAATCGCCAGGCCATTTCTATCACTTCCGCATCCAGAACGGGATCGGCCTCGCCCAGAGCCTCAAAGCCAAACTGGTGGTGCTGGCGGTATCTCCCGGCCTGGGGGCGCTCATAGCGGAAGGCCGGCCCGATATAATAGAGCTTCACAGGTTGAGCCAGGTTGAATAATCCATGCTCCAGGTAGGCCCGGCACACCGGTGCGGTTCCTTCTGCCCTCAGGGCCAGCTCTTGCCCGCCTTTGTCCTGGAAAACATACATCTCCTTGTCGATGATATCTGTGCCCTTGCCCACAGTTCTGCTGAAAAGCTGGGCATCCTCGAATATCGGCGTGCTCAACGGCTGGTAACCGTAGAGCAGACACAAGGAAACAGCCTTTTCCTCTGCGTGTTTCCAGTAGGCGTGCTCTTGAGGCAGGATGTCGAATGTTCCTCGAGGCGCTTTGTGCAAAGAACTCCCCCTTGTTTACGGGTTAGTTTACCATATTGTAACTATTCAGACTGCCCGTGTCATTCGAAGTCCTTCGCCAACGGTCGTACTGAGCCGTTGGCTTCCAGTCATTGTGAGCGGAGCGAAGTATCTCGCAGAGCGATGTCGTGTAGGGGCATGGGATTGCCGTGGTTGGCGAGCAATGCCGGCAATGAGGCCTGCTGGAGGGGTAAGGCCGGAATCGGAAGGGAACGAAAGGGAGGGATTTCTTACGGAATTGTGCGCAGCACTAGAGTGCTGATTTCTATCTGCCTCCTACCACACAGTGACGAATCCTGATATGCGGGCTGCCGTTAGAAACGGGCAAGGGATATTGCCCTCCCTTGCCACAGCCACCGCCTTGGTTCATCTCCAGGTCGTTGCCTATCGCATCTATGTTCTCCAGGGTAGCAAAAACATTGCCGGTTAGTACCACGGGGCGCAGCAACTCTGCCAATCTCCCCTGGCGAATCATGTAAGCCTCGCCGGCCGAGAAGGTGAACATCTCCAGGCTGGTCGTGCCGCCATACCAGTCCCTGGCATAGACGCCTTCTTTTATGTCAGCGAGCATATCCTCGAAAGATGCGTCGCCAGGCTCAATGAAGGTATTGGTCATTCGCACTATGGGGGGAAAGCGGTAGTTAACGGCTCGGGCATTCCCCGTGGGTCTCTCTCCCATCCTGGCCGCTGTTTCCCGCGAATGGAGCCTTCCTTCCAGAATTCCCTCTCGAATAAGATAGGTTTTCCTTGTCGGCGTACCTTCATCATCGTATTTGTAGCTTCCCCGCAAGTCAGGGATCGTAGCATCATCAACGATATTGAGATGCTTGCCGCCGAACCTCTTCCCCAGGACCATGATTTGCCGCAGGTTTTCATTCTGATATACAAAGTCCGCCTCAGACAGATGCCCGAAGGCCTCATGAGCGAAGAGCCCGGCCAGAATGGGGTCCAGGATCACGGTGTACTCCCCACCTTTCGCCTGGGGGGCAACAAGTAGGGCTGCGGCACGCTTTGCTATCTCCCTGGCTTGCTCATGCAGTCCCTCTACAGCGGAGAACTCACAATTGCTTCCCAGACTGATTCCTGCTTGCTGTACCTCACCATCCTCTCGAGCTATGGCTGTCAATCGTAATGACAGGTCAGGCCTATCTTGCTCTATGTAGCTGCCCTCGGAATTGGCGAAGATGACCTTGCGCCTGGCATCCCGGTATATGATCCTTGAGCTTTGAATTTTCGGACTGCTCAATATGATATCGTTATACTCATCGAGAAGTTCCTTCTTCACCGCCAGGGGCATTGCCGCTGCATCTTGCCTCAGCTGTGGAGTTACTATATCGACGACAGGCTCTGTGGGGAAGAGGTCAAGGGGTTCCCTGCCGGCTAGCCTTGCCTCCTCTACCGCCAGAACCACTTTGTCGGCCAGATCTTCGAGTCCGTCGAAGCTGACAAATCCCCAGCTGCCCTGAACCAGAGCACGAATGCTGCCGCCAGAACTGCGAGCCCTGCTTATCTCCTCCAGGCTCTTACCTTTGTAGACGATGTTGGTGTTGTGGCTCTCCTCAAAGCGGGTTTCGACATAGTCAGCATCATGTCCTCTCAGGGCATCAACGAGTTGATCGCGCACGTTTCATCTCCTTCCTGCTCCTTGTATTGTAACGCTTGACGCACCCAGAGGCAAAAGGGGGCAAGAAGCAATGCCTGCAAGCGATAGGGCGGAAGGCTTTCGGTAGCGATTGGCACGACATTGCCGAGGCGGGGGGAGTCTTGACGGAGCTTTGATTTATTCCCGTCTCCTGATATTATCTGGGTTACGGCAATGAGATTCATCGATAAGTTGCTGAATATGAGCCGGAAGAATAGAAGCCTGCTTTGCATCGGGCTCGACCCCGACCCGGAGCTTATGCCCGTGGTGGACGTCGTGAAATTTAACAGAGCTATTATCGAGGCTACCAGCGACCTGGTCTGCGCCTACAAGCCCAATCTAGCTTTCTACGAAGCCCTCGGCAGCACAGGGCTTGCCATCCTGGAAGAGACAACGAAGCATATACCGGGCGACGTACCTGTAATCGCCGATGCCAAGCGCGGCGATATAGGAAATACGGCAAAGGCGTACGCCAGGGCTCTCTTCTCCGTTTTTGGCTTCGATGCAGCCACCGTCAGTCCTTACCTCGGCTATGATTCCATAGAGCCTTTTATCAGCTACCGGGATAAGGGCGTATTCATCCTGTGCCGAACGTCGAATCGGGGAGCCGCGGATTTTCAGGACCTCCGTACAAATGGCCTGCCGCTGTACGAAACTGTGGCTCACAAAGCCAGAGAATGGAATATCCATGACAACATCGGCCTGGTCGTCGGGGCTACCTATCCTGAGGAATTGAAGAAGGTCCGCTCAATCTGCCCTGAAATGTGCCTGCTCATCCCGGGCGTTGGCGCCCAGGGAGGAGACCTGGCTTCAGCAGTCAGCTACGGAGTGGATGCCCGGGGAGAAAGGGCGATTTTCAATGTTTCGAGACAGATTCTTTATGCTTCAAAAGGAAAGGACTTCGCCCGGGTGGCCAGGACTGTGGCTGACGAAATACGCAGGCAGATAAACTCGCATCTGGCTTC
>SOJB01000107.1 GCA_004376695.1 Dehalococcoidia bacterium
ACCACCGACCAAAGGCTTATGAGTCCTCTGCTCTACCCCTGAGCTACGCTGCCCGCAGATAGTCTAGCACCGTCCACGAGAGAGGGTCAACCTGAGTGGGTGCAATGGTTACGCTTGACAGCGTGGGGCGTGGTATAGTACAAGTTAGGGTCTAAGAAAGAGCGGGCCATCACGTGTCAGCCGACGGTACGGGGATCGGGATGATATCTCGCGGGTGGCGAATCAACCACAACCACGTGCGGCAACATGAAGCAAGACAGAGCTATGAGGACCAAGATCACAAGAGGAGTAGAGAATGAACGAGAACGAGATCTTTGACCGATTGAAGAAGCTGATCGTCGAACTGCTGGAGGTTGATGAATCGGAAGTTGTTCGAGAGGCATCACTTGCCGATGACTTCAATGCCGATAGTCTGGATATCATTGAGTTGATTACCGCAGTGGAAGATGCTTTCAAGATTGAAATCCCGGATGACGACGTCGAGAAAATGCGAACTGTTCAGGACGCCCTCGACTACATCGAGGCAAAGCTCTAGAGAGCAGCTCTTGCTGGAACAGGCCTTCACACCACTCCTTGCTACTGGTGATGGCCTCATGGAGGCGAAAGATCAGCGCCGAAGGCATACTGGGGCTAAAGTATGGGCGTTAGACAATGAGGAAGGCACATAGAAGAAGAGTAGTGATCACCGGACTCGGTGCCCTTACTCCTTTGGCCATAGGTGCTGAGGAATCCTGGCAAAAGCTGTGCCAGGGCAGATCAGGTGTAGCCAGAATCACGAAGTTCGACGCTTCCGATTCTAAGGTCCAAATCGCGGCCGAGATTAAGGACTTCCATCCGGAAGACTTCCTGGACAGAAAGAAGGTCAGGAGAACAGACCCCTTCATCCAATATGCGCTGGCAGCTACTCGCATGGCCATGGATGATTCCGGATTGGTTATAGACGAGAACAACGCTTGCAGGGTAGGCGTAGTGCTGGGCTCATCTGCCGGAGGAATGACTACATATGAGAAGAACCTTCTTGCCCTTTACGATGAAGGGGCAGATAAGGTCTCACCTTTCTTTATTCCCGGTTTTATAGCCAATATGGCAGCAGGAGAGGTCGCCATGGCTGTTGGGGTCAAGGGACCCAGCAAATGCGTGGTCACTGCTTGCGCCAGTTCCAGCCATTGTATCGGCGATTCTCTCAGGCTCATCCAATATGGAGAGGCAGATGCCATGATCGCGGGAGGGGGCGATGCCTACATCCTGCCCGTGGCCATCGCCGGATTCGACAGGATGAGAGCACTATCGCGAAGAAACGATGAGCCCGAGAGGGCCAGTCGCCCTTTCGACAAGGACCGCGATGGCTTTGTAACAGGAGAAGGCGCCGGAGTCATCATTCTGGAGGAAATGCAGTCTGCCATGCGAAGAGGGGCCAGGGTTTACGCCGAGCTTATCGGCTACGGCTCCAACATCGATGGCATTCACATAACGGAGCCTGACTCCGAGAATCAGGCGCGCTGTCTAAGGCTGGCAATGAGTGACGCTGCTGTCGCCCCCAGCGATATCGATTATATTAACGCCCACGGAACATCGACTGGTCTGAATGATGCATGTGAGACTAAAGCCATAAAAGCAGTCCTGGGCGAACACAGCAGAAACGTGCCCATCAGCTCCAACAAATCTATGATTGGTCACCTGCTGGGGGCATCCGGTGCGGTAGAAGCTGTTTTCACTGTTCTTACTATCAGGGACAGCATCATACCGCCTACCATCAACTA
>SOJB01000081.1 GCA_004376695.1 Dehalococcoidia bacterium
TTAAGATTCCCCCTTTACCGGTGTTCGGGATGAGAGAGCAGGGTCCAGGGCGAAAACGAAGGCTCCCCCCGGCAGCCATAGCCGCCATAATCGTGGCAGCTATCTGCGGTATCTCATTGTACATACGGTTATACCTGCCTCATGACCAAATTTTCGTCAACGACTGGGTCTGGTTCCGGGAGACTGATGCCTATTATCACCTGCGCCACATAGAGAGCCTGGTTCATAACTTCCCGCGCTTCAATGTTTTCGACCCCTACGTTCTCTTCCCCCTTGGTGGAGAAGGGATTGCCCGGCCATTCTTCGATTGGATTGTGGCAGGCATTGTTCTGCTTGTCAGCCGGGGGGCACCGGCTCAGCACACCATCGAGGCGGTGAGTGCTTACATGCCTGCCATTCTGGGCACTCTGACAATCATCCCGGTGTACTTCATCGGCAAGGAATTGTTCAACCGTTGGGTGGGCGTGATCTCAGCCGCTCTGGTCGCCATATTGCCCGGAGAGTTCCTGCATCGTTCCCTGCTCGGCTTCACCGACCACCATGTAGCAGAGACGCTGTTCAGCACCGCGGCTATTCTCTTCCTGATAATGGCCGTCAAACGGGCGCGCGAGAGAGAGATTTCGTTTAGCCACCTGCTGAGTAGAGACTGGTCAACCGTCGCCAGGCCTCTCATCTACACCCTGCTGGCCGGCGTATTCCTCGGTATGTATCTCCTTTCCTGGACAGGAGGGCTGCTGTTCATCTTTATCATATTCGCTTACCTGGTGATTCAGTTCATCGTGGACCACTTGAGGCGCAAATCAACCGACTACCTGTGCATCATAGGCAGCTCGCTTTTCCTGATTGCCTCCCTCATGCTTCTTCCCGTGATGGGCGATGGGTGGGCGGAAGCTGCTTATCGTGTATCTCTGCCCGCTGCCATAGTCTTACCCATATTCTTGTGCATCGTCTCGCGGCTGCTGGCAAGGAGGGCCTTGAAACCTGCTTACTATCCCGTTATCTTGCTCGGGCTGGTCGGGATAGGGTTAGCTGCTTTGCGTGCCGCGAATCCCTCTCTGCTTAGGTATATTATGGACCAATTCGGTATCTTCGCCCCTACCGGTGTTGGGCTCACTGTTCTGGAGATGCATCCCCTGAGCCTGACGATAGCTTGGACCAACTTCACCACCTCTTTCTTCATCTCGTTCATCTCGCTTGCCATGCTCGGTTATGTCGCTGTCAGAGAAAGAAGTGCCGACAAGACCTTGTTCCTGGTATGGAGCATAGTAATGCTGGCCGCAGTCCTCGGGCAACGGCGCTTCGGTTATTACTTCGCCGTAAACGCCGCCTTGCTCACAGGATATTTTTCCTGGAGAGTGCTGGATTTCGCGGGCTTGAGCAAATTGCTGGTCAAGACTAAGGAAGCAGCGGCAGCAGTTTGGAAATCCAAGAAGAAGAGGTCCAGGGAGAAAGCGAAGCCAAGAACATCCATGCAGCGCAGAGATGCCTGGGCGAAGGTCATCATTGCTGGAGTAGCCATCTTCTTCCTCGTGTTTTCCCCCAATATCGGCATCACTGAAGCACTTGCCGGCGGGCCGCATTTTATCGGCCAATGGTTCGACGAGGGGTGGTACAGCTCGCTTCTGTGGCTCAAGGATAACAGCCCCGAACCTTTTCCTGACCCCGATTTCTACTATGAGCTATACGAAACTCCGTTCGACTATCCGGACTCTGCCTACGGCGTGATGTCCTGGTGGGACTATGGGCACTTCATAATGCAGATCTCCCGTCGCATTCCCAATGCCAATCCAATGCAGTATGGGGCTGAGGAGGCCGGCCAGTTCTTCACAGCTCAAGATGAAAGCTCAGCCAGCGAGATCGCGGACAGGTTAGGTTCGAAATACGTGGTGATTGACCACATGATGGCCACTTCGAAGTTCTATGCCATGGTGGAATGGGCTGGCAAGAGCGTCGACGAGTTCTGGGAGGTCTACTACGAACCGACAGGAGATGGCTGGTTGACGCCGGTGGTTCTTTACTACCCTGCCTATTACAGATCCGCTGTTGTGAGGCTTTACAGCTTCGGCGGCCAGGCCGTGGTTCCCGTGGAATCGACAGTAATCTCCTATGAAAACAGAGTGAGCGCGGAAGGAATAAGCTATAAGGAAGTCATCCATCGCCAGGCCTTTCCCAGTTACGAACAAGCCGAGGCCTATATCGCAAGCCAGGCATCGGGGAACTATAGAATCGTAGGTACCAGCCCCTTCAATAGCCCCGTTCCTCTTGAGGAGTTGAAGAACTATAGGCTGGTTCATGAATCTGACGCTCGTGTGGAAGTGGGAGATGGAAACTTACCGGGCGTGAAGATCTTTGAGTATCTTGGGCATTAAGAGAGCGGTGGCACTGCGAACACCTGAATGCACCCGGCATTGCGAGCCACTCTCTCTTCTGTTGCGCAGCTCTTCAGGTTCCCGCCACACCCACCCTTTCACGAGATTGCTTAAGAGAAACAGAGTTGATGCTATTCTGTATGGTGCCAGCTAGCCACAGCTTTCTTCCAGACAAGGAGACCGATTGGCCTGAACAGCCGTAGAAGCGGCAATCTTGATATCTTGTCAAGTTTCCCTTTCAGGGCCGTATACTCGTTCATCCACTGTCTAATATCCTCCATGGCAAGTCTCTCATAGCCGTGCCGTATTTGAATCTGGCATTGCACAGCATACATCATTCCCCGGTCTCCCTGAGTCTTGGCATCCTTGTGGAGACGTTCCGCGGCAAGTACTTGACCCATCTTCTCAAAAGCGAATTCCTTCGCAATCTTAATCCAGAGGTCGAAGTCCATTCCATAGTGTAGACTCTCGTCTAAGGGTGCACACTGCTGCCAGGCCTTTCCTGAAAAAAAACATGCCGGTTGCCCAAAGCTATTGTCGTTCCACGCTGCAATAGTCTCTACATCCAGACGGTGTGGCGACCGGCGGACCCCAATCTTCTTGCCGTCTGCGGTGACATAGAGAGTGTCACCATACCACGCGCCCGCCTCCGGCGATGCCCGATATGCCTGGGCCACGTTCTTCAGTGCATCTCTTAGAAGGTAGTCATCGGAGCCCAGCCAGCCATAGACAAGGCCGGTGGCTTTTTCGAAGCCTTTGTTTATGGCCTGGCTCTGTCCACTGTCAGGCTCTGAGACCCAGGAGGTTAGCCATTTCTCGTATTTCCTGATTGTCTCTACAGTGCCATCTGTGGAGCCGCCATCAATGATTATGTACTCCAGGTCGGGGTAGCCCTGGAGCAGGACGGATCGGATAGTCTCTTCAATGAACCTCGCGTGGTTGTAGCTCGGTGTAACTATGCTGACCCTGGGCCAGGGGGAACCATCGGGCATGGAGTCAGGTAGCTGGGGAGTTTCCTCCGTCCAGGGCCAGCCCTTTTTCCCTCTAGGAGGTGCCGGAAGTTCTGATAGTGCCGGACAGCGTATAATCATTGGAGTATCGCTATCCTGGGATCGGCTTCTGCCTTCGTTCATTGCTATACCACGCGATTGTTCTCTTCAAGCCTTCTCGGAGGTCGGTTCTGGCTGCAAAGCCGAACTCCTGCTTCGCTCGGCTGGTGTCCAGACAGCGCCTGGGCTGACCATCCGGCTTCGAGGTGTCCCACTCTATTTCGCCGTCATAGCCCGCAAGCGTGCAGATAAGTTCGGCAAGCTCTCTTATCGTGATCTCGAAACCAGCGCCCAGGTTCACCGGGTCGGCTTTGTCGTACTTCTCCGTCGCGAGCACTATACCCTCAGCAGCGTCCTCCACGTAGAGGAACTCCCGCGAAGCCTGACCAGTGCCCCAGGCAACGATACTCTTCTCGCCGCGCTCCTTGGCATCGAACACCTTCTTGATCAGGGCGGGGATGACGTGGGAGTACTCGGGGTCGAAGTTGTCGCCGGGACCGTAAAGATTCACCGGCAGCAGGTATATTGCATTGAGGCCGTACTGCCGCCTGTATGCCTGCGACTGTACGAGCAGCATCTTCTTGGCGAGGCCGTAAGGGGCGTTGGTCTCCTCCGGATAGCCATTCCAGATATCGTCTTCCCTAAACGGCAGGGGCGCGAATTTCGGGTAGGCGCAGACGGTACCTATAGCCACGAACTTCTCAATGCCGTGAAGCCGCGCTTGCTCCATCAACTGCACCCCCATCATCAGGTTCTGGTAGAAGAAGCTGCCGGGATTCCGCATGTTCGCACCGATGCCGCCCACCCTCGCCGCAAGGTGCACCACTATATCAGGCTTCGCGTCCGCGTAGAGTTTCTGAACAGCCTCCGCGCGCACCAGGTCGCAGTCCCGGCTGCGGGGAACGAATATCTCGCGGCACCCGCGCTCTTCCAGCTTACGGACAACATAGCTGCCCAGAAATCCCGCGCCACCCGTCACCACCACTCTCTTGCCGGCCAGATTGCTCAAATCCCGACCCCCTTAGTCCTCGGGTCGATCAGAGCACGTTCATCGCACCACACGGCAATGGTTGCCAGGGCTTTCTTGCCCTCGCCGGGCGGCGTGAGTCCCATAGCTTCCATATCCATGTCGACCATGATCCTGACCAGGTCGCCAAACCTTATCTTGGGTTGCCAACCCAGTTGCTGTTTCGCCTTGGAAGCGTCCGCCACCAGCAGGTCGACCTCCAGCGGTCTGAAATAGCGTGGGTCCGTGCGTACACGCTCGCGCCAGTCGAGCCCCGCATAAGTGAAGGCTTCCTCAAGGAACTCTCTCACGGTGTGAGTCTCGCCGGTGCCCATTACGTAGTCATCGGGCTGGTCCTGCTGGAGCACAAGCCACATCGCCTCCACGTACTCCGGGGCATAGCCCCAGTCCCTGCTTGAGTCAAGATTGCCTAAGTAAAGGTGTTCTTGCTTACCGGCCAGGATATGCGTAATGGCGCGGGTTATCTTGCGTGTGACGAAGGTCTCACCCCGACGTGGCGACTCGTGGTTGAAGAGGATGCCGTTTGCCGCGAACATGCCGTAGCCCTCCCGGTAGTTTCTCGCCATCCAGTAGGCATAGACCTTGGCCACGGCGTATGGACTGCGCGGCGCGAAGGGGGTCCCCTCGCTCTGAGGAGGCGGCGCTGCCCCGAACATCTCACTGCTCGATGCCTGATAGAAACGCGCCTTCACGCCACTCTGCCGCACAGCTTCGAGTATGCGCGTCGTTCCCAGTGCGACCACGTCGCCCGTGTACTCGGCTGTATCGAAGCTCACGCGCACGTGGCTCTGTGCGCCGAGGTGGTATATCTCGTCCGGTCTGATGCTGTAGATAAGATTGACGAGATGCGTGCTATCGGTAAGGTCTCCGTAGTGAAGGAAAAGCCTGGCGCCCGGCTCATGGGGGTCAACATAGATGTGGTCGATGCGAGCCGTACTGAAGGTGCTCGACCTTCTGATAATGCCGTGTACCTCGTAGCCCTTAGCGAGCAACAACTCGGCGAGATAAGAGCCGTCCTGCCCGGTAATGCCAGTGACAAGAGCCTTTTTCATGATTGTTTCACCTCCTTGCAGCAACTTGCTCAGTTGGAAGGGCGTTATACCGCCAGTGCCCCAGCATGAAACGCGCCAGGCGCCTGACGGATGAGGGAATCGTTCTCATCATCCGGTGCTTAACCTCGCTGCAGCCCCGCCATCGACTATCATCCTTCGGCGTATATTTTCTCAATCAGTCTCATCACGTTGAGGGCATC
>SOJB01000025.1 GCA_004376695.1 Dehalococcoidia bacterium
TTCTCCCACCTGGCTCCCATAACCGACGAACAGCTTAACGAGATTCAGAGGCAGGTCAACGAATGGATACGCCAGAACCTGAGAGCGGAGGCGAAAGCCCTGCCCTATAGTCAGGCCATTGCCGACGGTGCTATCGCGTTGTTTGAAGAGAAATATGGTGAGGAAGTTCGGGTGCTGCAAATAGGGGAGCCGGCAATAAGCAAGGAGCTCTGCGGCGGCACTCATGTGGGTTCAACGGGTGAGATCGGCATGTTTCTGATTACCGGTGAAAGCAGCATTGGCGTGGGATTGCATCGTATTGAAGCGGTGACGGGAAGAGAAGCTGAATCTCTACTTGAATCTCGCTTAACTGCTTTGCAGAGCGTAGCCAGAGAAATGGAAGGCTCGCTCGAAGAGGTCCCCGACAAGGTGAGAGCGCTCATCAGAGAGTTGGAAGCAGAGCGCAAGAGATCTCTTTCACTGGAAAGGGAGCTATCGCGCAGAATAGCGGACGATCTGTCGGGACGAGCGGAGCAGGTGAACGGCGTGACAGTCCTTGCTGCCAGGGTGCCGCTGCTGACCATGCCTGTCCTGAGGGAAATGGGCGACATTCTGCGGGACAGACTGAAGAGCGCCGTAGTGGTTCTGGCTACGGTCTATAACGGTAAGCCTAACTTCCTGGCTATGGTGACTCCTGACCTGACGGAGAGGGGACTTCATGCCGGCGATATCGTAAATCAGGTAGCCAAAGCTACCGGCGGAGGTGGTGGTGGCAAGGCTGCTATGGCTCAAGCCGGCGGGAAAGAGGCGGCCAGACTTGACGAAGCTCTGAGATCGCTGAAAGGCATCGTCGCGGACCGGATTCGCTAACTGTCAGTCACTTCGTCAGGTGAGCGCCGGCACAGATTCTGAACGAAGCCCGTCATTTCGAAGGGAGCGAAGTGGAATGAAGAGGCGCCGGGATTCTTCGCCCCGATGGGTCGGGGCTCAGAATGACAGAGGAAACGGGTCGGCGTGACAGAAGAAGGCCCGGAATGACAGAAGGGAAAGGGCTCGGCTTGACAATGGGAATGGTGAAATGCGCAGCTTAGGCCTGGATATCGGAGGTAGAAGAACCGGGGTGGCCATGAGTGATCCCCAGGGTATGCTGGCAACCCCCTTGACCGTGCTCGAAAGTCAAGACGAAGACGCCCTTATAGATGCGATTCTCAAGCTCGTTGAGCAATACAGGGTGGAGCGTCTTGTGGTTGGCTTGCCTCGCCGTCTAAGCGGCGAGATTGGCAGACAGGCCAGCAAGGTAACGGCCTTCGCTGACAAGTTGTTATTGCGAGCCAGGGAAATTGGCCTCGACCAGCTTGATATGCAACTATGGGACGAGCGGCTCTCTACCCAGGCTGCCGAGCGATTGAAGACGGACGCCGGTGGTGGGCGACAAAAACTGCGCTCCGGGGCAAAGAGAGGAGCCAGGCGCCACAGTTTTCGGGCTAAGGCCCAGGTAGATGCTATAGCGGCAGCTTTCATCCTCCAGGGCTATCTCGATAGCTTGAGGAACGGGTAGCAATGGCGAGATACATAGGCCTCATCGGTTATCCCATCAAGCACTCTATCTCTCCCTCTTTCCAGCAGGCTGCCCTTGACTACCATCAGCTCGGTATTCGCTATGAGCTCTGGGAGACAAGCCCGGCTCAACTCCAGGACGTGGTGGATGATCTGAGGAAGCCGCACAATGTTGGAGCTAATGTTACCGTGCCCTACAAAGAGGTAGTTTTGCCTTTATTGGACGAAGTCGACGACCTGGCGAATCTGGTCGGTGCCATCAACACGATAGTGAAGAAGGGTGACAGGCTTCTGGGTTACAATACAGACGTCTATGGTTTTACGGAAGCGCTGGGCAAGGAGAGGCGCTTCGACCCGGAAGGAAAGCGGGTGGTCATTCTGGGCGCCGGCGGAGTGGCGAGAGCAGTGGGTTTTGCCCTGGCGCAAAGGAAGGCGGCGTCACTGGCCGTTACCGATGGTGTCTTTGAGCGAGCCAGCGCATTAGCAGAGAGTTTGACGGGTTATGTCGAGAGGGCTTCGGCAAGCTCAGGTGATTGTGAGACACATGTGATTGCTTTTCAGTGGCAGAGTGTAAGCTCGGCCGAGGCTTTTGCCAACTGCGATTTGATAGTTCATTGCACCACGGTAGGAATGAAACACAGTTCTCAGGAAGGACAATCGCCTCTGAGTCTCGAGGTGATTCCCGGGAGCGTCCTGGTCTATGACCTGGTATACAATCCCTGGCCAACCCCTCTGTTGAAGCTGGCACAGAAGGCGGGAGCAGATATACTCGGCGGTCTGCCTATGTTAGTATATCAAGGAGCGGCGTCTTTCGAGCTATGGACAGGCAAAGAAGCGCCGGTTGATGTAATGCTCAGTAAGGCTAAGGAAGCATTAACGGGAGTAGAGAAGTGAAAAGGAAAAACGTAGTAGTTATAACTCTGGGCATATTGCTGGTTGCGGCAATAGCGGTTGTGATCATCCTGAGACCGATGGCAAGACCGGTGGCAGACAAGATCGCTGTCATCCCCCTCAGTGGAACCATCGCATTTCAGGAGGCCTCATTCTTGTCCGGGTCGACCATTACACCGGGGCTGGTGAGAGAATTCCTCGAGAGAGCAGAGCGAGATGTGGCTGTGAAGGCGATTGTTCTACGTATAGAGAGCCCCGGCGGAGCAGTGCCGCCGTGCGAGGAAATCTTGAAGGAGATACAGAGAATCAAGGAAAAAATGCCCATTGTAGTAGTCATGGAGAATGTAACTGCCTCGGGCGGATACTACATCTCGACGGGAGCGGATAAGATCGTTGCTTCTCCGTACGCGCTGACGGGGAGCATTGGGGTCATCTCTCAGGCAGTAAATATCGAGGGACTTTATGAGAAACTGGGCATCAAGATACAGACCTTCAAAGGCGGCAAGTATAAAGACATGCATTCGGGATTGAGGGAGTTGACGACCGAGGAAGAGGAAATCATGCAGCGACTGGTTGACGAGTATTATGAGCGCTTCGTCGAAGTAGTAGCTGACGGCAGGGGGCTGGCCAGGGATGAGGTCAGGCGTTTGGCTACGGGGCAGCTTTACACCGGGACCGAAGCCATGAGGTTGGGACTGGTCGACGAACTGGGCGGTCTGGATACGGCGATAGATTTGGCGGTAGAACTGGCCGGTCTTGAAGTGGCGATGGTGGAGTACTACCGGCCACCCAGGATCACGTTATGGTCGCTCTTGGGGTTTGGCAATGCTATCCGAATGAGGCTATGGGGATTCAGTGCACAGGACATAATCCTGCTGGAAACCTTAAGCCAGCATTATCCTCAACCCAGATTCCTGTATCAAGGCTGATGGGGCAGTTTCGTTTTCTTACCGCTGGAGAATCCCACGGAAAGGGATTGGTCGCCATCGTGGAAGGAATGGTGGCTGGTCTTCCCCTGGCAGAGGACTATATCAATAAGGATCTCAGGCGGCGCCAGCAGGGCTACGGGCGTGGTGCCCGCATGAAGATCGAAGAGGACAAGGCCGAGGTTATCTCAGGCATTCGCTACGGACTCACAACGGGCAGCCCCATCGCTCTCTCTATAGCAAATCGAGACTGGCAGAACTGGCAGCAGCAGCTAAGCGTTTCTCCGATAGAGAAAGAATCAGAGCCCGTAACCCGTCCCCGCCCGGGACATGCCGACCTGGCCGGTGTGACCAAGTACGGCCTCAACGACATCAGACCGGTTATGGAAAGAGCGAGCGCCCGGGAAACAGCCGCCAGAGTGGCTGTTGGAGCTGTGGCCAGAAGATTCCTGGAGGAGTTAGGGATTGCCATCTATAGCCAGACGCTGGCAATCGGACATGTAGGCTGCGAATCCTTCACGTCCCATGATTCTGAGCCCTCCCGATTGCATCGGGACAATCGGGGCGAGGAATCTCGCCGCGCTCAAGGAAGACCTCGTGAAGAAAGCACGGTAGATTGGCAAAAGGTGGAATCCTCCCCCGTCCGTTGTGCCGATGCCGGGCTGGAGAAGGCAATGATGACAGCCATCGATGAGGCTAAGGCCAGGGGCGATACACTGGGCGGTGTGTTCGAGGTGACCGCTGTGGGAGTCCCCGTCGGTCTGGGCAGCCACGTTAGCTGGGACCGCCGTCTTGACGGCGGGATTGCTCAGGCGATGATGAGCATCAACGCTGTGAAGGGGGTGGAGATTGGAGCGGGATTTGCCCTGGCCACGGTTAAGGGTTCACAGGCTCACGATGTCATCGAACCGGCCCACCGGGTCGTTGCCGGTGACCCTGCTTCGCCATTGCCGGAAGCGTCGACGATGCGGCTTTTTCCGTGGCGACACGCCACTAATCGTGCCGGCGGCATCGAAGGCGGCATAAGCAACGGCGAGAACATAGTAGTCAGGGCGGCAGTTAAGCCGATTGCTACCCTGGCCAGTCCTTTACCTTCTATAGACCTTCGCAGTGGTGAGGCAACTGAAGCTCACTGCGAGCGCAGCGATATCTGTATTGTCCCTGCCGCGGGGGTAATCGGTGAAGCCATGCTGGCCATTGTCCTGGCCGATGCTTGCCTGGAGAAGCTCGGCGGTGATAACCTGAAGGAGACCCTGGCGCATTATCGCTATTGTCTGGGCAATATCCCTTGATTGGGCAACTGCTGTCCCGGGGCAAGTGACGCAGCATTAGCGAAAGCGAAAAGCTGTGAAACAAGGCCTTCACAGAGGGTTAATCAGAGCAGAAAAGGATTTCCTCTCCGTTCATCGCCGATAGTGGTGGGTGGTCCGTGGCCGGGATAGACAATGGTTTCATCAGGCAAGACCATGAGTTTGTCATGGATGCTCTTGATCAGGCGCTCGTGGCTGCAACCGGGAAAATCGGTTCTGCCGATACCGAGCTTAAACAGAGTATCACCGCTGAAGACTACCCCGTGCCCCAAGAGACAGATTCCACCGGAACTATGTCCCGGGGTGTGGAGGACTTCGAAGTGCAGGTCATCGATGTCTATTCGGTCGCCGTCCTTAAGCAACCTGTCAGGCTGAGGAGGTGATTTGACAGGGGTAAGGCCGAGTGCTGTTAGCATACGCATTGGGCTGGCAAATACCAGTCCCTTTTCGGCCTCATGAAGGGCGAACTGGGCACCCGTTTTTTCTTTGACTGCACGAACGGCCCCAACATGGTCGATGTGGGCGTGGGTTATCACAATCAAGGAGACGGATAGGCCCATTTGCTGCACCGTTCTCAGGATAGTCGCCGCTTCGGCGCCGGGGTCGATAATCATCCCTTTCATCGTCGAGGATGAGCCGACGACATGGCAGTTGGCGGCAAAGGAGCCGACTATCAGTGTTTTCACAACCATTGGTTTCTCCCGGGGAAATCTTACCGTTGAATTCGTAGAATAGTAGCATAACCTACGTCCCTCAGGACACCGTGTTCACAAACATCTCTGCATGGTCACGGTTGGGTAGAGGTTGCCTCTCTGGCTACGTTAGCGGAGATTGCAAATTCCAGCGTTTTCCGTTATAAAGTGCTGTTTCCATGGCCACCATCCTCCGCGTAACAAATCTGACCAAGCAATACAACAGCTTCACAGCGGTAAACCGCATTTCCTTCGAGGTTAAAGAAGGCGAAATCGTCAGCCTGCTGGGACCGAATGGGGCAGGAAAGACCACAACCATCCAGATGCTTCTCTCACTCGTCTCGCCCACAAGCGGAGACATCGAAGTGTTCGGGAAGAACCTCAAGGAGCATCGCGAAGAACTGCTTGCCATGATGAACTTCACCGCTCCTTATTCCCTTTTACCGTACAATCTTACTCCCAGGGAAGCCCTTACTGTGTTCTCACTGCTTTATGGAGTTCGGAACTACAGAGAAAGGGTGAAGTCGCTTGTTGACGAGTTCGATCTCGGCGAACTGGTCAATAAGAAGATAGGCCAGCTCTCTTCGGGCGAGCAGATGCGTCTTGGTGTAGCCAAGGCGTTTGTCAACAACCCTAAGCTTCTTCTGCTTGACGAACCCACTGCTTCACTCGATCCTCCGACTGCCAGACAGCTCAGGGCAAGAATCCTGAACCTGATCCGGGAATCGCGCGGTGCCGTTCTCTGGACCTCCCACAACATGCGGGAAGTAGAAACGGTGTCGGACAGGATTATCTTCCTTTCTCGGGGACGGGTCGTGGCCGATGACACTCCCCAGAATCTTAAGAAGCGATTCGGCCAGGAGGATCTGGAGGAGATTTTCATTATTATTGCCAACGAACCGGTCAGGGAATCGTTATGAGCTACCTGCACATACTGGGCATATTCTACCGGAACATAGTTCTTATCCGACGGAGCGTCCCGAAACTGTTCGGGCTTTTCGGTTTTGTCACTGTTGCATTGTTCCTCTGGGGATTCCTTACTCTCTGGGTGCAAACTCTTGCTCCGGATGATGCTGCGACTGACTTCATCCTACTCATTCTCAGCGCCTTCATCTTCTGGTCCCTGTTCGATCTCTCCCAACGGTCTTTTGGCGTTTCTTTCCTGGAGGAGGTCTGGTCGCGCAACGTCATCAATCTCTTTGCCTCTCCGGTGAAGTTGAGCGAGATGGTTCTGGGATTTATCCTGGTAGGTGTTGTTCAGGCTCTACTGGCTTTCTTCTACGTTACGACCCTGGCTTTCTTGCTCTACGCTCTCAACATCTGGAACTTGGGGCTTTACTTCGTCCCCTTTTTTGTCAACATTCTCATTTTCGGCTGGGCCCTCGGCGTGGTGACCATCGGGCTGGTTGTCCGGTTCGGACCGTCAGCCGACATCCTGGCTTTTTTCATCCCCTTTCTCCTGCTGCCTTTTTCCGCAGTCTATTATCCCATATCTATATTTCCTCCCTTTTTACAGAAACTCACCTTCGTCTTGCCAACCAGGCATATGTTTGAAGGTATGCGCACAGCTATAACCGAGGGAGTGATTCCCCTGGATAATGTGTTCTGGGCGAGCACTCTGAACTTGATCTGGGTTGTTCTGGCATTTCTCTTCTTGTACTGGATGCTTCGTCTTGCCAGGATCAAGGGATACCTCAGCCGTTTGGTCCAGGATTAACGCCTCCATCTCGTGTGGCAGCTGCGGCTCTCATTGCAGCATGCCACCTGTAATCCCATATCGCCACGCGCGGTTTCACGAGTGGTTTACAGATAATCAAGTTCGAAGCCGCTTATTGCTCTAATCCGGCTTTTTCAATATACTGACGAGGATAACTGTAATGGAAGCGGAAAGGCGAGCAACCAATCTCATCATCACTGGCTTCTCCGGCACCGGCAAATCTGCGGTGGCCAGAGAGGTAGCACGGAGATTGAACCGCGATTGCATAGATACCGACGATGAGGTAGTGAAGGACGCCGGCAAGCCCATTGCCGAGATTTTCCGCCAGGACGGTGAGGGTAAGTTCAGAGAACTGGAACGGGAGGCGGTGAGACGAGCCTGCCGACAAAGGCAGAACGTGATAACCATCGGCGGCGGTGCTATAGTTGACCGGCAGAACTATCACCTGCTGACGCGGAGCGGTCTGATCGTTTGTCTGGAGGCTAGACCCGAGACTATCTGTGAGCGATTGTTCCATGAGGCTGCCCGCAGTCCTGAGGCCGAAGTCCGCCCCCTCTTGGCTACCGATGACCCTCTGGAACGCATCAGGCAGCTCAAAGCATCCCGGCAGCCTTACTATGCTGAGGTTGACTGGACGGTTCATACTGACCGCCTGACTATCGGACAGGTGGCAGAGGAGGTAATACGGGCCTGGGGATTGCTTCGTCGCGCTGATGGCTGCCAGCTGTCGGCATTCAACGATCAGGACATTGCCTGCCTGGTAGAGACCGAGACTCAGAATTGTCCCGTCTTTGTCGGTTATGGCTTGTTGGACAGGCTTGGTGATAAGGTGAGGCGAGCTGGCCTATCTGGCGCTACCATCATAGTTAGCGACGACAATGTCTTCTCCCTCTACGGCGAGAGAGTTGAGAGAATCCTCAAGAACGCTGGCTTTGCCGTTCATTCCTTTGTGGTGCCGCCGGGGGAAGAAACGAAGAGCATCGACTACGCCAGCAGAATGTATGATTTCCTTGTCGGGCACCGAGCCGAGCGAGACGATGTTATCATCGCCCTGGGTGGTGGTATGGTGGGTGACCTGGCAGGTTTTGTCGCTGCCACCTTCTTGCGCGGCATATTCTGGGTACAGGTGCCGACCAGTCTGGTAGCCATGGTTGATGCCAGCATCGGAGGCAAGGTCGGGGTCAACCATCCTCAGGGGAAGAACCTGATCGGTGCCTTCTATCAGCCTAACCTGGTCTTGGCTGATTATCAAACACTCGCCACCTTGCCTCAGCGTGAGCTTATCTCAGGCTGGGCAGAAGTTATCAAGCACGGCTTGATTCTCGATGAAGAGTTCTTTCGATTCTTAGAGGATAACGTGAAGGGGCTGAGGGAACTGGAGACGGAGGCGCTGACCCGGGCTATTGCCCGAAGCGCCGCCATCAAGGCCGGAGTCGTCAGTCAGGATGAGAAAGAAAGGGCGGGCAGACGCACCATTCTGAATTACGGACATACCATCGGTCACGGTCTGGAGGCTGCCACTCAGTATAAGCGGTTCCTTCATGGAGAAGCTGTAGCCATCGGCATGATGGGAGCTGCTAAGCTCAGTCAGGGATTGGACCTTTTGCCTTCAACGGCGGTGAACCGTCAGCAAGCCCTGTTGCAGGAATTCAGCTTACCCACATCATTGCCGGCGAAGCGAGGCAATTCCAAGTTAAGCCTTGCTGAGGTAACCGGGGCTATGGAACTGGATAAGAAGATGAAGGAAGAAGCGATTCACTGGGTGCTCTTACAGGATATCGGCAAAGCAGTGATTCGTACCGATGTGCCTCAGAAGAATGTGCTGGCTGTTCTTCAGGAGCTGGCAGGGCCCTAGAGAGTTGCGGATACACAATACCCAGCTCAAGTGTCGCCAAGAAATCATTGATAATGCCTGACAACCCCATCCAGCGGATGGCTGACAACCACCGCTGACTCGGGAGATAAGCGTTTTCGTATACTTGGAGGGAGCACATGGATGATTTGTTGCAGCTAGGAAAAGAGGCTCTGGCGTCACAACCTTTCAGTGTGTTTGTCGGCGCAGAACTAACAGGCTACTCGCCGGGGCGGGCTGAACTGACCGTTCCGATCACTCCTCAGTTGAAACAGCAGCACGGTTTTGTGCACGGAGGTGTCGTCAGTTACGCTGCAGATAACGCCCTTACGTTCGTGGGCGGAAGTGTCCTTGGCCCGGCAGTTGTGACGTCGGAGTACAAGATCAATTATCTAAGGCCCGTTGTGGGGACGGCTCTGATTGCCAGGGCAACGGTCATCTACTCGGGCAAGAGCCAGGCTGTCTGCCGCTGCGATGTATTCGTGATTGACGCAGGGAAGGAGACTCTGTGTGCTACTGCGCAGGGCACGATTGCCAGGATCGGCCGGTCTTCGGAATCTCAGGCCTGAAGACCCCTATCAAGGCTTGCGGGACAGAATAGCCAGGCGGCGGCTCTCTAGAGTGAAGGGGCTTCCGTCCACGTCTCCATAGGTAGCCTCTACTCCTAGACCAGCCCTGGTCAGCATCTCGACCAGTTCGGTAAGGGTATAGATTCGCACGCTATGGCACATTTCCCTCATAGCGCCGTCGGGGTAGATGGTAATGTGACGGACGTCATTCCGCCCGGTCAAGGGGTCGAAGCTCCGTTCTTCTAGAACCTTTAACCCCGTTTCCGTCTCATACCAGCCCCGGGGCTGGAAGATACGAGCCAATCTGTCCCTGTGCATAAGCTCAATCAAGAACAGACCGTGAGAATTCAAGGCGCTGGTCACTCCGTCCAGCACCTTCTGGTCTTCATCGTCGGACTCCAAATAGCCGAAGGACGTGAAGATATTGATGACCCCGTCGAACTCCTCGACGAAAGGTATGTCCCGCATATCCCTGAGTTCCAACCGAACCTCTAACCCCCTTCGTTCCGCCTCCTGGTGGGCTATGTCAAGGAATAAGGGATTCAAGTCCAGCCCCGTCATTTGATAACCCCGGCTGGCCAGCTCTATAAGGTGTCTACCGTGACCGCAGCATAGGTCCAGGATTCTGCTCCCCGGCGGCAGGGCCAGGGTCTTCTGGATGAAGTCCGCCTCCCTGATGGTCCGCTCGGGCGTCAGGACTGGCTGGTACGTTTCCAGATAAGGCTGACCGAAGAACTCTTTATACCAGGACGTTTGAGTCATCGTGCTCTATGTTTCCCCTTTGAGAAATGATACCACAGATGAACCGGGGCTTCTTATGTCAAGCTCAATTGAAAGCGGGTCCTTTATGGGCTATAATGACGAATTCATAAAGGGAGAGTATCTTTGCTCAAGAACTACAACTGCGGTGAGCTGGGCGAAAAGCATGTGGGACGGGAGGTGACTCTAGCTGGCTGGGTGCACCGGCGTCGTGACCATGGCGGGAAGGTTTTCATCGACCTGCGCGACCGGGAAGGCGTAGTCCAGATAGTGTTCAATCCCCAGGTATCACAGGAGGCATGCCAGTTGGCTGGTTCGCTCCGCAGCGAGTATGTAATCCAGATCATCGGAGAAGTTGTTCCTCGCCCTAAAGGGACGGAGAATCCCAAACTGGCTAGCGGAGGCATTGAAGTTGTAGCCAGGGAGGCTGTTATCCTCAATCCATCGAAAACGCCCCCGTTTTACATAAGTGAAGACGAGGAAGTGGAGGAGTCGCTTTGCCTCAAGCACCGCTATCTGTACCTGAGAAGAAAGAGGATGAAGGATAATGTTCTCTTGCGCCACAGGATGATAAAGTTCATTCGTGATTTCCTCGACATTAAAGGATTTGTTGAAATCGAAACACCTATTCTGATTAAGAGCACACCGGAGGGAGCCCGTGACTACCTTGTGCCCAGCCGTGTCAATCCGGGCAAATTCTACGCCCTTCCTCAGTCTCCACAGCAGCTGAAGCAGATCCTCATGGTAGCCGGGTTTGACAAATACTTCCAGATAGCCCGTTGCTTCAGGGACGAAGACCTTCGAGCCGATCGCCAGCCTGAGTTCACCCAGCTTGACATGGAGATGAGCTTCATTGAGGTGGAGGACATACTGCAACTCATGGAGGAGCTTTTCACCTCGCTTGTGGAGGCTACTGTACCTGGTGTGCGGTTGCTGAAGCCATTTCCGCGGCTTTCGTATGAAGAAGCGATGGAGAAGTATGGCACAGACAAGCCGGATGTCAGGTTCGGCTTGGAGATCAAGGACATCTCGGATATCGCCGGTGGCACCGACTTCCAGGTTTTTCGCTCGGCCCTCGACCACGGCGGCAAAGTGAAGGGCATATGCGTCCCTGGCTGTAGTCATTATACCCGCCATCAGCTTGACGAGTTGATTGACCTGGCAAAGGGTTACGGCGCCCAGGGTCTGATAACTGTGGCTTTCACAGGGGAGTCCGTAACGCCCGCTGAGGTGAAGTCGGCGGCTGCCAAGTATCTGTCTCCTCGGCAGTTGGAGGAAATGGCCGGTGCATTCGAAGCAAAGCCTGGCGCGCTCCTGCTTATAGTGGCGGACATATCGGACGTAGTCAATAAGGCACTTGACGAGTTACGCCGCGAGATGGCACATCGGCTCAACCTAGCGGATGCTAAGCTACTGGCTTTCACATTTGTAGCTGATTTTCCTCTACTGGAGTGGAGTGAGACCACCGGTCATTGGCAGCCCATGCACCATCCGTTTACTGCTCCCCGGGAAGAAGATGTGTCGCTTCTCGAGACAGAGCCGGCCAGGGTCTACGGTCAGCATTATGATGTAGTATGCAACGGCTGTGAACTCGGCAGCGGTAGCATCAGGGTTCATAATCGTCAGCTTCAGGAAAGGATATTCAGCCGCCTTGGCTACAGCGAAGAGGAAACGGAAAGCCGATTTGCAGGCCTCTTGGAGGCGCTGGAATACGGAGCACCGCCCCATGGCGGTATTGCCATAGGGCTGGACCGGCTGGTGATGCTGTTTGCCGGGGAGCGGAGCATAAGGGAGGTTATTGCTTTCCCGAAGAATCAGAACGCCGTCGATATGATGCTGGACAGCCCTTCCTATGTTGATAAGTATCAGCTTGACGAGCTTAACCTCAAGCTGAAGCATGAGGTTCTGCGCCGCAATGACGGGGAACACGAGACGTGAAAGTAAACAGAGAGAATCCGGGGAGTTGCCAGGCAGTTCTTACTATTGAGGTTGAAGCTGGTGAGCTGGACAAGTCACTGGACACGGCCTATCGTCACCTGGTAAATGAGGTATCCATACCTGGTTTCCGCAAGGGAAAGGCGCCAAGAGCCATTCTGGTGCAGCACATCGGGAAGCAAAATCTGCTGGAAGAGGCATACGAGCACCTTATGCCGCAGCTTTATCGAGAGGCGGTCGAGTCCCAGGAACTCGAGCCCATTGCCAGACCGGAGATAGAGATCGTCCAAACTGAGCCTCTGGTTTTCAGAGCCGTCGTGTCTCTAAAACCCGAGGTTAAGCTTGGTGACTACCATGGCATGAAGCTGCAGCCCGGACCGATAGCGGAAATCGGCCAGAAAGAAGTTGGCGCTGCGATGGAGAGATTCCGTGAAGGACAAGGGGCATGGGTGCCTGTAGACCGCCCTGTTGAGCCGGGTGATTTGGTTACAATGGACGTCGAAGCGAGTGTTGATGGGAAGCCCTGGCTGAATCACAAGGGGATATCGTATGAGGTCAATAAGGACTCACGTTCACCCGTGCCCGGATTTGCCTCTCAATTGCAGGGCACTGAAAAGAACAAGGAAAGGACCTTCAATTTGACTGTTCCTGATGACTATCCCGTCGAAGAGATGTGTGGAAAGGAAGGTGCTTTCAGAGTCACTGTTACGGAAATAAAGGAGAAGCATCTGCCCGAGCTTAATGATGAGCTGGCTCAGAGTGCTGGCTATGATGATCTGGCGGCTATGAAGAAGAAGGTGGCTGCTGATCTAGGAGCCCAGGCTGAAGCCAGGAGTCGCTCGGAGTTGAAGCAGAAGGCGCTTGATGCCTTGGTGGAAATCAGTGAGGTGAATTATCCCCCTGTCCTGGAAGACGAGGAAATCACCGGACTTCTGAGAGACGAGGCGCAGCGGCTGGGTTTCAGAGAGCCAGCTGAATACGTGAAGATAAGCAACAAGACGGAGGAAGAACTCAGACAGGAACTGCGTCCTATAGCGAAAAAGAGGCTGATTCAGGGTCTTGTCCTGGACAGATTAGCTGAGGAGGAGAAGGTTGAAGTCAACTCCTCTGACGTGGATAATAGAGTAAGTGAAGTCGCGGATGGTGCCGAGGATAAGGAGAAGGCGATGCAGTTCTTCTCCCATCCCCAAATCAGGCAATCAATCGAACAGTCTCTGCGTACGCAGAAGACGATGGACCGATTGCTGGAAATAGCCGTTGGCAATGTCGAGGCTATGACAAAGGAGGATTGATGGAAACAGTATCTCAGGTCATAATTCCTACGGTGACGGAGACTAGTGCTCGGGGTGAGCGTGTTTTCGACATATATTCCCTTTTGCTCAGAGAGAGAATCGTTTTTCTGGGCACCCCGATCAACGACCAGGTAGCCAATCTCATTATTGCGCAGCTTCTGTACCTGGAGAGAGAGGACTCGGAAAAGGACATCAACCTTTATGTCCATTGTCCTGGCGGCATCATCAGCGCAGGCCTGGCCGTCTACGACACGATGCAGATTCTTCGCTGCCCCATATCTACCATCTGTGTTGGTCTGGCAGCCAGCATGGGGACCTTGCTCCTTTGTGCTGGCACTAAAGGCAAGAGGTTCGCTTTGGCCAACTCCACCATACATTTGCATCAGGCAATCGGCGGTGCTCAAGGGCAGGCGGCAGATATTGAGATTGCTGCCAGAGAAATCATGAGGATGCAGGAGATGATACGCGGTATTATAGCCAGGCACACCGGTCAGCCGGCAGAGAAGATTGCCCACGATACCGACAGGGATTTCTATCTTAGCGCTGAACAGGCAGTGGAATACGGCATTGTAGACGAGATACTCAGGAAGCCAGCCACGAAACAAGGTGGATAACTGACCGTGTCCCGGGCCTGGGCAGACTGGCTCGCCTCAGTGGCGACGCGTGAAAATGGTGAGGGCATCTTACAGTCTTGAATGGCAGGATGATAGCTGAACTGTGGGACTGGATAGAGGTGAGTTCTGCGCTGTATGCCGCAGGTGAACCATTCGGAGGGCTGGGCAAAGGGGGCTTGATTACCGTCATCGTCGTTTCCGTGATCGCTATCGTGACCTTCGTGTGGATCTTTCGTGAGACCGGGAAGCGAGAGTAGGCAACCGGCTCGGTTCGCCAGCTTCACTACTCCTTGTGCAGAATCAACCGATGTGGGCCAGAGCCCGCTTCCCCTTCCTCCGCCCAATTCATTCTGACCCCCGACCTGTCGGGGCAAAGCGATCTCGTGGCGCTCAGGGTGAACTCCGCGAAGAATCGTCGAGTATATGTTTCCTTATCCTGGCCCACGTGCTGGCAACATGAGCTAAGTAGCCAGATTTCTGGCCGAATATTACGCCCTGAGCCAGGGACTTCAGGAAGCCGTCAGGCCCATCGAATTCTGGCATTTCCACATATGCTCGACCGATTTCTCCCAGGGTATGGGCATCGCTACCGGCACTGGCAGCCTTTCCTTGTTCAATGGCTAGTCTTTGTGCTCTGGCAATACTATGAGAAAATGGCGTGCGGGAATTGTAGGTTTCGATGACATCAACCCGGGATAGAACCTCGGGCGAAGTTAGCCTGTCAGCGTTCCCGAAAAACCACCTGCCGAATGGGTGGGGAATGCCGACCAGGCCGCCCTGGCTCTTGATCCGGGATATCGTTTCCTGGGGAGACAGTCCCGGCGGAACTCTCTCACTGAGAAAGAGCCCCATTATTTCACCCACCGGCGTCTGGATCTCCTCAGCAACGATTACTTTGAGCGGGGCGATTTCCCTTAGCTTTAAGGCGCCAGCAATGGTATTGTGGTCAGCTACAGCGATGCAGTTTATGCCTAGCTGGAGGCAGCGCTCGACTATTCGCTCCAAAGGTGTAAGACAGTCTATTGAATAGCAGGTATGGATGTGTAAATCAGCTCTTACCAATTAGCTTACCTGTACCTTCTTAAGCAGCCTTGATTATACCAGATTCTGCCGAGAATACGCCTGAACCCCTTCAGCGACGATGTGTTAAGGCTCTTGGGCGGAGCAGCTCGAATTACTGATGAGGGGAAGGCCAATCAGGTGCTATCAGCCAGCCTTTTCTTGATACCCGCCCGTGCGAGTATTGACTCTGATGATGTTCCCTGTGTTGATGAAAAGGGGTACCTGGACCGTTACCCCCGTTTCTAGTTGGGCTGCTTTGGTGCCCGCTGTAGCCCTGTCTCCCTTGAAGCCGGGCTCTGTCTCAGTAACCCGAAGCTCCACGGAAGTAGGCATCTCTATTGTCACTGTCTCCCCCTTGATCGTCATAATCTCCAGCATCAGTCCTTCTTTTAGATAGTTCGTACCCTCTCCTATTTGGGCAGCAGTTAATATAATCTGTTCGTAGCTCTCACTATCCATGAAGTAGTAAAGGTCACCGTCGCTATAAAGGTACTGGACCGGGCGGTGCTCCAGAAACACCGGTGCCACTTTGTCCCCGGATTGGAAATTCCGCTCGGCAACATTCCCGGTGCGAACGTCACGAAGTTTCAACTTGATTACAGGCTGCCTTTGCTGCATCTTGACGTGTTGGTACTCGAGAACCACATATATCCCGCCGTCCATCTCTATGGCAGATCCCTTTCTCAAATCGCCGGCATCGATCATCTAGTAACCTCCCTGTTTTTCAGATGTGTCACAATGACAGGCCTTTCTCCGCCCTGGTAAGCACTCTGGCCTTTCCATTCTCCAGGACCACAACATCCTCGATTCTAATACCACCTTGTCCCGGAAGGTAAATCCCCGGTTCCACGGTGAAAACCATGCCGTCTGCAAGCGAACCGGAGGAGGCCGGACCGACCGTGGGCAACTCGTGCACCGCCAACCCGACACCGTGTCCCAGACCATGTCCGAAGTTCTCTCCATAGCCTGCTTGCTCAATAACAGTTCGCGCCATCTGGTCTGCCTGCCGAGCATCCATAGCTGATTTGACTCCCTGAATAGCAGCGGTCTGTGCTTTGAGAACTATATCATAGATCTTCCGCATGGTCTTGCTTGCCTTGTCCAAGAACAAGGTGCGAGTGAGGTCGCTACAATAACCGCTGATTCGGGCGCCCATATCAATCACCACGGGTTCACCTGAGCGCATTCTTCTCTCTGTAGGTCGCGCATGGGGCAAAGCTGCATTCGGGCCTGAAGCCACTATGATCTCAAAAGCGACGCCCTCACTTCCTTGCTGGCGAAGGAGTTTCTCTATCTCCCAGGCTGCCTCCTTCTCCGTCATGCCGGGACGAATTATCGTCTTTGCCTGTTGGAAGACGGCATCGCCTAGCTCCACCGCCCTCGTAATGAGCGCCAGTTCCTCCGGTTCTTTGATGGAGCGAAGATGCTCTACCAGGCCGACAGCTGGAACAAGCTCGAGCCTAAGCTGCGCGGTCTTCAGTGCCTCGCTGAGCTTATGATGACCATCGTAAGAAACGGAATCTGCCTCGAAGCCTAGCTTGTGCCACGCGAAATCAGAGATCAAACCAGGAAGCCAATCATGCAACTCTCGTTTGGTCTGGAAAATCACAAACTCCGGCGACTCTTCCTTAGCTTGCTCCACGTAACGGAAATCAGTGGCCAGAATAGCGTCTTTCTCAGAGATGAAGAGCCATCCTGAGGAGCCGGCAAATCCAGAAAGGTAGCGGCGGTTCTCCGTCTGGGAAATGAGAAGAGCATCCAATCCCCTCTCGGCAATCGATGTTCGCAACTTCTGCAATCGCTTCATCTCTAGCTTTCTCCTCGGCTCATCTGCAATTCTACTCGTCATTCTCAACCTCCTTTTCCGTTTCAGGGAGCATTTCGGCCAGGTAAATGCAAAGCCC
>SOJB01000062.1 GCA_004376695.1 Dehalococcoidia bacterium
GACATCACCGAGCGGAAGAAGATGGAAGAAGCGATAAGACGGGCAGCCGAGGAATGGAAGGAGACCTTCGATTCCATCAGCGATGCCATTTCTATTAGCAGTAGGGACTGCCGGCTTCTGCGGGTGAATCAGGCATTTGCTGACATGTTTCACACGGAGCGTGGTAAGATCGTCGACAAGCACTGCTATGAGATTATGCATGGTATCAACGAACCTGTCTCAGGCTGCCCGCACCTGGAAACGCTGAAGACCGGTAAGCCTGCTGCAGCAGATTTCTTTGAGCCCCACGTGGGCATTCATCTTGAGCTGACAACTTCACCCATCTTCGATGAAAGAGGTGAGATTACGGGCACTGTTCACATTGCTAGAGACATTACTGAGCGCAAGCGACAGGAGGAGCAGTTGATGATGGCTGACCGGCTGGCTTCCATCGGCGAACTGGCAGCCGGCACTGCCCACGAGCTTAACAACCCGCTTACGAGCGTTATCGGTTTTTCGCGGTTGCTCATGGAGAAGGATGTTTCCGATGATATCCGTGAGGATCTGGGGATTATCTGTAGCGAGGCGCAGCGCGCCACCGAAGTGATTAAGCAGCTTCTTCAATTCGCCCGTAAGCGCACACCCGCGGAGCAGTTGAACCAGATAAACAGCGTTGTTGAGCATGTGCTGAGATTGCGCGCCTACGAGCAGAGGGCGCACAACATCGAAGTCCGGACAGATCTTGCCCCTGCCCTGCCCGAGATTATGATCGACTACTTCCAGATGCAGCAGGTCTTACTCAACATAATCATCAACGCCGAACAATCTATGGTGGAGGCTAACGAGAGGGGGACCCTGACTATTGCTACCAGAAGACGAAATAGCACCGTCGTGATCTCGGTCACCGATGACGGCCTGGGTATCTCACAGGAACATCTGGGCCAGATATTCGACCCCTTCTTCACCACCAAGAAGGCAGGCAAGGGAACCGGGCTTGGTTTGAGCATCTGCCGTAGGATTGTGACGGAGCACAGCGGTCAAATATATGCCAGGAGCAGGCCGGGTGAAGGAGCCACCTTTTATGTTGAATTGCCCATCAACGGTGCCCGACCATAGTAAGGTATGCCATGAAACAGACTGACGTCAACGAGAAGAGTACTTCGCTGCGAGAGACATTGCTCACCGTCGATGATGAAGCTGGGATCAGGAAGCTCCTTCGCCGCAGATTATCACGAGAAGGCTACCGGTGCGAGGAGGCGGGTAGTGCTGAGCAAGCCCTGAACATTCTGGCAGCCAGTCCCATATCTCTGGTCATCCTGGACATAAAGCTGCCGGGCAAGTCAGGAATGGAAGTGCTCCCGGAAATAAAGATGGGCTACCCCGACACGGCGGTCGTTATGGTTACTGTTCTTTCTGAGATGAGTGTTGCTGTCCAGTGCCTGAAACAGGGGGCTGATGACTACATCTGCAAGCCCTTTAACCTGGACGAAGTTTCCCTGAGCGTGCAGAGGGCTCTCGAGAGAAGAGATCTGCAGCTCAAGCTCAAGGGGTATCAGCACTCCCTCGAGGAAAGGGTTGAGGAGCAGACGCTAGAGATTAGAAAGCTGTCCCTTGGCGCCATTGAGTCGCTGGTATTCGCCCTCGAAGCTAAGGACAGATATACTGGAGGACATTCCCGCCGGGTGGCCAACATGGCGCTGGCGTTAGGCAATGAGCTCGGTCTATCCCCCGACCATATAGAGGATCTGCGATGGGGAAGCTTACTCCACGACGTCGGGAAGATTGCGGTTGACCAGGATATCCAGAACAAGCCCGACAGGTTGACAGACGAGGAGTACGAGCACATTATGACCCATGCTCATGTCGGCGCTGGAATTGTTCAGCCGGTGGTCAATGATAGAGTGGTCAAGACGATCGAGCACCACCATGACTATTACGACGGCAGCGGGCTTCTTCATGCTTTAGCAGGCAATGATATACCGCTGGCAGCCAGGATCCTGACTGTAGCTGATGCGTTTGATGCCATGACATCTGACCGGCCATATCGGCCGGCAATGTCCAGCAGGGAAGCTATGGATGAAATTGAGCGCGGTGCCGGCACCCAGTTCGACCCGGCTGTCGTTGCCGCATTACTTAGAACGACCGCAGCCGTAGTGGGTGCGACCAGGAGTCGGAATCTGCGAAGCCGTCCGGTTGATGGTCGTTGGTAGGAATATGGAGGCTTGAATTCACATGGATGAAGACAACAGGAAGACGGTGCTTGTTGCCGACGACGAGCCAACGGTCAGGAAACTGGTATGTAGAATGCTGGATAACGACTACAACGTAATCGAAGCACAGAATGGAAGAGAGGCGGTAAATCTGGCCTGCAGCCGCAGACCTGATATTGTCTTCATGGATATGATGATGCCGGACGTGGATGGACTCAGTGCTTGCTACGAGATTAAGGCAAACGAGAGTACCAGGGAAATCCCTGTGGTCATGCTCACGGCCATAAGCTATGTCCTTAATAAGAAGCTCAGCGAAGATGTCGCGGGTGCCGACGGGTACATAACTAAGCCGTTCACTCGCGAGTCCCTGCTGGAGGAAATGAGACGGCTAATTCCGTCAGGCGGCGATGATGCTGAATTCATGCGTTATGAGCAATCGGTAACAAGAAAGGCCGGATATGTGGGATGATCGAAGCAATGCTCATTCATCGGGCCCTTCTGTGGTCGATGGTGAGGAACGGATAGTAGATGACGGTATTTGAGACATCATGAAGCAAATGTCGAAAACGAGCGAGTTGATTGCTAAGCCGGAAGTAATGGCAGGTGAGATCAAGCAATCGAGGGAACTGTTCCGGATACTGTTCCATCGCTCACCAATCGGCACCTACATTATTCAGAATGGACACTTCCGACTTGTCAATCGCCAGCTCGCCTATATTCTAGGTTATGAGGAAGATGAACTTATAGGGAGGCCCTCTCTGGGTTTTGTTCTTGCAGAGGATAGGGATGCTGTGCGGGAAAACGCTGTAAGGATGCTGAAGGCAGGATGCTCTCTAGGGTACGAATTCAGGATTATTACTAAGCAGGCAAACATCAAATGGGTGATGGAAACAGTTGCTCCCGTCCACTACCAGAGGAAACGAGCAACGCTTGGGAGTCTCGTAGATGTGACTGAGCGCAAGCAAGTGGAGGAGAGGTTGAAGCAAATTACAGTCGAGATGCAGCGTTCTAACACTGAGCTGGAGCAATTCGCTTACGTGATTTCACACGATCTGCAGGAGCCGCTGCGTATGGTCTCGAGCTATACCCAACTGCTGGCTAAGCGCTACAGCAATAAGCTGGACTCCGATGCAGATGAGTTTATCGCTTATGCTGTGGATGGTGCCAAGAGGATGCAAACATTGCTTCACAGTCTTCTAGACTACTCCCGTGTCGGCACTCGCGGGAAGCCTTTTGGCCTGGTCAACTGTGAACATGTCGTTGAACAAGCGGTGGCCAACCTTAAGATAGCGATCGAAGAAAGTGGGGCGTCGGTGAGCTATGACGTCCTACCCACGGTAATGGGTGATGAGGGGCAGTTGGTGCAGTTGTTTCAGAACCTCATCGGCAATGCTATTAAGTTTCGTGGGGAGGAACCACCGAAAGTCCACATTTGGGCGGGGAGGAGGGACAGCGTAGTGACCTTCTCCGTTAACGATAATGGCATCGGCATTAATCCTCAGCATAGCCAGAGTATCTTCGAGATCTTCAGACGTTTGCATACCAGAGAGGAGTATCCGGGAACGGGTATGGGCCTAGCTATCTGCAAGAAGATCGCAGAGCGACATGGCGGGCACATCTCGGTGCAATCGCAACCTGGACAAGGCTCAACATTCCACTTCAGTGTCGACATGGCGGGAGGTGAATCTGCATGAACAGTCAAGTAGCCGAACGACCTATGGAGATTCTCCTCGTTGACGATAACCCGGGAGACGTGCGGCTTACAGCGGAGGCTCTCAAGGATGGCAAAGTAGAGAACAAACTACATACTGCGAAGGACGGTATGGAGGCGATTGCTTTCCTACGCAGAAAAGGAAGGTATACCGATGCACCCCGCCCCGACCTCATCCTGCTTGACCTGAACATGCCTCGAATGAACGGCCGGCAGGTATTGGCGGAAATCAAAGAAGACTCGGCGCTGAGACACATCCCCGTAGTTATACTTACAGGCTCACGAGAAATGGACGACATCGTCAACATGTACGACCTGCATGCGAATTGCTATGTCACCAAGCCAATCGACTTTGAGCAGTTCACCATGATGGTGAAGTCCATCACCGACTTCTGGTTGACCATCGTGAAACTTCCATCGGAGGCAAGTTAATTGACCGATAAACCTGTCAGTATCCTGCTAATCGAGGACAACCCTGGCGATAGGCGCCTGATCCGCGAGATGCTGGCTGAGGCTGGCAATGTCGCTTTCGATGTGCAGTATGCTGATCGGCTACAGGCGGCAACGGACTACTTAGGTCAGAATGGAGTTGAAGTGATTCTTCTGGACCTCGGCCTTCCCGATAGCCAGGGGTTGGAAACACTGAGGAAGGTTTACGCGCAAGCATCAGAGATGCCAATAGTGGTGCTAACCGGCCTCAATGACGAGATGGTCGGAGTCCAAGCGATCAACGAAGGAGCCCAGGACTATCTGATCAAGGGGCAAGTAGATACACAATTGCTGAGGCGTACCATACGCTATGCCATCGAGCGCAAGCAGGCGGAGGAAAGAGAACGACGACTTCAGGTACAACTGAATCTCTCCAACCGCCTGGCTTCACTGGGACTGATGGTGGAAGGCTTTGCTCACGAGATAAACAATCCTCTTGCCAGTGTCATCGGTTTTGCTCAAATGCTGGCGTATGAGGATATTCCTGAGAATGCCAGGGAAGACGTTAAGACGATCGAAGATAATGCCCAGCGAGTTGTGGACATTATGACGAACCTGCTAGCATTTGCGAGGCAGCAGAAGCTGGAGCGAACGTATATCAATGTTAACGACACGGTAATGGCTGCTCTGGAGATGCTCGGCCATCCGCTAGAGGGTGGCAACATAACCATAACTACCCGGCTTGACCCGGCACTGCCTTCGACCATGGCCGATGGCGCTCTACTGCAACAAGCGTTTCTTAACCTGGTCATCAATGCTGAAACAGAGATGAAACTAGCTCATGGCAAGGGCAACCTGTTGATCATGACAGAGTTGATAAGTGACACCATTCAGGTATCATTTAACGACGACGGTCCGGGGATCGCCCAGGCGAATCTGGTTCATCTATTTGATCCTTTCTTCAGCACCCGTGGGGTCGGCCAGGGGAGAGGTCTTGGCTTAAGCGTCTGTTACGGAATCATTGCCGACCATAACGGCCGGATTAATGTCGAAAGCCAGCTCGGCAAGGGATCTCTCTTCACCGTAGAGCTACCTGTCGTCCCTGAAGAGAGCGGTGTAGAAGTAAGCTGACTTATTGCCGACGGCATCCTGAAGCTTTCCAAGTACTCTCGCAGATGCCTGTATTCCCGTTACTGCGTCTTCAATCGTCTGGTGACCCCGAACTGTAGTCCTCGCATCTTGACTCGTAAACCGACTCGCGGTGATATTGTCATGTTATGGCAGGCAGCCCGGATGACGATGTGGAGAAGCTAAGGCAGAGCCTCAATACCTTACCTCAACCGCAGGTGGCGCCGCCGCTTATAGTGGTCAGCGGCCTGCCAGGCACGGGCAAGTCGTTTTTCTGCCGTAAGCTGGCTGAGAGGCTGCCCGTTCTCATCTTAGCCAGTGATACCATGCGGAGAATCCTTTTTCCCTCCCCTCGTTACAAGGACAATGAGAACAGGCGTCTTTTTTCTGCCTGCCATGCTCTTATCGAGGAGCTACTGAGGAAGGGAATACCCGTCGTTTTTGATGCCACGAACCTGGCGGAGCACCATCGGGAATACCTGTTACCGTGCTGCAGAAAGAACACGGGCCAGGCTCATCCTGGTCTCCGTTGAAGCTTCTGCCGAAGTGGTGCGGCAACGCCTTCTGGCCCGAGAAGAAGCAGGTGTGCCTCAGGATGACTCGGAAGCCGATTGGGCAGTGTATAATAGAATGAGACCTCGAAGAGAGAGGATTCCCCGCAATCATTTCGTTGTTGATACCTCGCAGGATATTACTGCCGCAATCGACAAGATTGTGCGGGCGACAAAGAGATAAGTGCGGCGTTTTCTTTGTTGACCTCTTCAATTCTTCATCTGGATAAAGTAAAATAAGTGTTCTGAAATCGACATGTTCTAGGAGGCGGGTCTTGGAAATCAAAGTCATAACTGGAGATATAGCTCAGATCGAAGCCGATGCCATTGTGGTGAGCCTTTCTGAAGGAGTGGAACAACCGGGAGGCGCTACTGCTGCTGTGGACAGAGCCTTGGATGGAGCTATCAGTTCTCTCATTAGTCGACGCGAGATTAAGGGCAAATTCGGAGAGGTCAGCATTGTCCATACGTTTGGGAAGCTACCCGGGAGGATGGTGGCTGTTGCTGGGCTGGGCAAGGCCGAGGACTTGAACGCGGATAGAATTCGCGCGGTAGCGGGGGAATTTTGCCGGGCATTGCGAAAACTGAATTGCCGTAAGATAGCTACAGTACTTCATGGTGCTGGCGCAGGTGGCATTGAGCCTGTGGCCTCGGCTGCAGCAATAGCTGAGGGCGCTCTTCTCGGGCTCTATAGCTTCACCAAATATAAGAAACCTGAATATGAAGATGTCAAAGAAATGCTCATAGTGGTGAAGGAAGAAGAGACGGCCCCGAGCCTGGAGCGGGCCGTTGACAAGGCAAGGGTGGTGGCTGAAGCTGCTAGCCTGGCCCGAACGATGGTTGATGAACCGGCTAATCATATGACGCCCAGCCGGATGGCTGAAGCAGCCAAAGAAATAGCCGGCAAATATGATTTGGAGTTCAAGGTCTTTGACAGAGAGGACATGGAGGGGATGGGCATGGGAGCGCTCCTGGGGGTGGCAAGAGGAAGTAACGAGCCGCCCAAACTAATGACTCTCAGCTATCGAGGAGACGGACGGTCTCAAGAAGCTCTAGGCTTCCTGGGCAAGGGCATAACGTTTGATTCTGGAGGAATCTCCATCAAGCCCTCGGAGGGAATGGGTGAGATGAAGGGTGACATGGCCGGTGCTGCTGCCGTCGTGGCAGCGCTTGGTGCCATTGCTCAGCTGAAACCGCAGGTTAATGTCACCGCCATAGTTCCGGCTACCGAGAATCTGCCGAGCGGCACGGCCCTTAAACCGGGGGATATACTGAAGGCCATGAACGGCAAGACCATAGAAGTGATAAGCACCGATGCCGAAGGAAGGCTTATCCTGGCTGATGCCCTGTGTTACGGTCAGAAGCTGGGGCTATCTCCCCTGATAGATTTGGCCACCTTGACCGGAGCTTGCCGCATTGCTCTGGGCACCTTATATGGCGGTCTCTTCAGCAACAACCGGGACCTGGCAGAGAAGGTCCTCAAAGCTGGGGAAAGAGCCGGAGAGAGGATGTGGCAGATGCCCATGCCTGCAGAGTACAAGGAGCTAATCAAAAGCGAAGTCGCCGATATTAAGAATGGCGGCAACAGGCTTGGCGGGGCTATCACAGCCGCCCTCTTCCTGGCTGAATTCGCCGGTGATACCCCCTGGGTTCATGTCGATATAGCCGGCCCCGCTTCCTCGACCAAAGAGAGCGGCTATCTGGTAAAAGGAGCTACCGGATTCGGTGTAAGAACTCTAGTCGAATTCGCCTTGAGCGAAGCAGAGAGAGGGGAGACCAAATGAAGATACGATGGCTAGGACATGCTTGCTTTCTGATTACGTCCAGTGATGGCGTGAGAGTGATTACCGACCCTTACGTTGTCGGTGGAGGGATCGAGTATTCTCCCGTTAGGGAAACGGCTGATATCGTGGCGGTGAGCCACGACCATAGTGATCACAGTAACGTTTCCGCAGTACAGGGGAAGCCGGAAGTGGTTAAGGGCGGCGGTACAAGGACTGCCAGAGGCGTTGAGTTCAGGGGCATCGCCACTCAGCACGATGCCTCTCAGGGCCAACAGAGAGGACCTAACACCGTCTTCTGTTTCACCATAGACGGCATAAGGCTGTGTCATCTGGGTGATCTGGGACACGTGCTCACACCGGGGCAGATCGATGAAATCGGTGTCGTGGATATTCTGCTTGTGCCTGTAGGAGGCTTCTATACGATCGATGCATCTGCAGCCGGCGAGGTTTGCGGTCAACTGAAGCCGAGAATCATCATTCCAATGCATTTCAAGACGGCAGGGTGTGCCTTTCCCATAGCGGATGTTGAGGATTTCCTCAAGGAGAAAAAAGATGTGCGCAGGGTAGGGGGCAGCGAGGTGGAGTTCGAGCGAGCAGAGCTTCCTGCTGCGACCGAAATCCTGCTCTTGCAGCCGGCTTTGTCCCCACTAGATCGGGATTGAAATCGAGCACAGATATGTAGTCAATGATTGTCAAAGATTCCGAGTTTGTGTTTACTCCTCCCCCGCAGCTTTCCTGGGCAAGACGAGTCTTGATCAAACCTTGCGCTGGTTATCCCCTGCCATACCCTGCCACCACAAGCCCTGGACTGCTGAATAGCATCATCAAGGGTATCAGGGAGACTAGCAATGCAGATATCCTCATTGCTGATGGGACTCCTAGCGGTGAATCGATTTATCCCATCTATAGAGCTCTGGGGTATGACTTCCATCATGTCCTCATGCTGGATATCAGGGATTCCATTTTCATAGAGGTGGAGAATCCGTTGCCCCAACTCCATGCGGTGGAGAGTTTCTGGGTACCCAACGTGGTGTTGCGCAGCGACTTCTTGATCAGCGTCAGCCCGTTCAAGGTTTGCGGCAATTCCGCCCGTTTCAGTGTGGCCAATCTCTTGAGTCTGTTGCCGGTGAGTAAATACCGGGGAGACAAATCGAGTGGTTGGGGGACTCTCTGTGAACTGGGCATCGAGGGAGTCCTTGCCGACCTCTACTTCACCCTGCCTTTTGATCTGGGCATCATCGAAGCCCGTCAGAAGTTATTCTACGCTGATGATAGCGATCCCACGAAAGGGGAGGCGGAGGATTACGGCAAACTCCTCGTCGGTGAACCTCATGAAATCGATCTTGAGGCTTCCCAGATAGCAGGCATTGACTCCCAGCATCTAAGACTGATTGGCGAGGGAAGGGTTCAGCTCGAGGACCAGATGGGTTCCTGACTAACGTGACTCCTGATAGCTAGACCCTGAGTGAATCGCCGGCGTTTCATCGATATCTTATGCTGAAGTCGGTGAACTGGCCTGAGTAGGCCGACCAGGCTACTTCCACCTCTTTGACCCTGGCTCCAAGCGGACCTGCCTTAAGCTGCTCCAGCAGTTCGTTCAACTGTGGCTTTTCTCCTTCAGCTTGAACTTCTACGGCATTGCCGCCGGCAAGGTTGTGGACGTAACCCTTAAGGCTCAGTTTCTTAGCTGCATTGCGGACGAAACCGCGAAAGTAAACTCCCTGCACCCGACCGTGAACCGTGACGGAAAGGTGTGCTGCGTCAACCAGGTCGTCAGTCCGCGGCACTGCTGTCATTGTCAGCTATCCTTGTCATTCAACGCCGCCATGGGTCGTTGTTCACCCCGATTTCATCGGGGGGAAGAATCTCTACGGGAGAAGCTCCATCCAGGGGGCTCAGCCCTGCTTCCCGGGCCAGGGACAATGCTTCACGAAATTCCGTCGATGATATTCGCCGTGCTAAGCTGGGCGTTTGAAAAGCCCTGTGGCAGGGATGATATTGGGCCATTATATTGATATAGGTACCGGGAGAAATCTCTTTGCTGAGGAAATCCACTATCCCCTTTGTTCCCGCCAGACCGTGTGGCAACACGAGGTGGCGGACCAGGAGCCCCCGCCGGGCCACCCCCTCTTCGTCTATCTCCAGGTCGCCTACCTGTCGATGCATTTCCTTGATTGCTGCCTTGTTTATCGCAGGATAGCCTTCGATGCCCGACAACTCTCCTGCAATCTCTTCACCGTCATACTTCATGTCGGGCATATAGACATCGACAATGTCTTCAAGCATCCTCAAGGTCTCAACCGAATCATAGCCGCCGCTGTTGTATACCAGGGGGAGATACAGGCCCGACTCCACTGCCAGCTCCAGTGCCTCCAGGATTTGAGGAACCACATGGGTTGGGGAAACGAGGTTTATGTTGTGGCATCCTGTTGCCTGGAGCGAAAGCATGATACGGGCCAGCTCTTCTTTGCTCACTTTCTCGCCTCCACCTAGCTGGCTAATGGAGTAGTTCTGGCAGAAGAGACATCCAAGGTTGCAGTTAGTGAAGAATATCGTACCCGAGCCACGTCTGCCCACTAACGGGGCTTCCTCCCCGAAGTGAGGTCCATAGCTGGACACCATTGCTTGGCGGGCCGTGCTGCATTTGCCTGCATCGCCAGCCAGGCGATTGACGCCGCAACCGCGAGGGCAAATGGAACAGCTTTCAAGCAAAGATACGGCTGCCTCTGTCCGTTCCCGTAGCCTGCCGCTATGGCAAAGCTCCAAGTAAGCTGCCAAAGCGTCTATTCCTCGGATTCCTCAGCGGGCTTCCTCTTCTTCTTGATTACCTCTGTCTCTGTCTGCGGCACGAGTTCCGAAATCGGCTTGCTCTTCTGAGCCCCTTTCTTGGGTTTCTTCGTTTCTCTATGCCTGTAATCGCGTCTGCCCATGATTACACCTCGATCTCTCCCAGGCTGCTCTTGCTGCCTGGCTCTCAGCAGCTTTCTTACTCTTCCCTGTTCCTCTGGCGAGCGCTTCTCCTTCGACCAGGATCTCGACGGTGAACTGCCTGTTATGGTCAGGACCGGTAGCCTCCACTAAGCGGTAGACCGGTGCCGGCCTCTGCTGCCCCTGGATAAGCTCCTGTAATAGAGCCTTGTAGTTCGGGGTTATTCTTCCTGCCTTTGTTTTCTCCAATCGCGGCTTGAGCTGCTTGAGGATGAATCTCCTGGCTCTGGCCAGTCCTTGCTCCAAGTACAGGGCACCGATCAATGCTTCCATAGCGTTTGCTAAGTTGCTCGGCTTCGACCTCCCTCCGCTTGTTTCTTCACCCTGGCCCAACAAGAGCCAGTCACCTAGCTTGAGGGAAGAAGCCAGGTCTGCCAGAGTATCACGACAGACCAGAGAAGCACGAATCTCTGTTAGAGCCCCTTCGGGAAGATCGGCGAACTCTTTGTAGAGCCTTTCTGCCACAATGAAGTTAAGGATGGCATCACCGAGGAACTCTAAGCGCTCGTTGCTAGAAAGGGCAAAGGTGGGGTTTTCGTTGAGATAGGAGCGGTGTACGAAGGCCTGTTCCAGCAAGGACTTCTGGCTGAAAGACACGCCCAAGCTGCTCTGGCAATCATCCCAATCGTTCATCTTCCGAATCAAGTATAGCAGCAAAGCCTAGCTAGCTCAACCTGTTTTTCTCCTGGGAATGCCGATGCCTTCAGGCCAACAGCGGGCTCAGGCCTTCACTGTGCCTGTCTCGAGAGCTCTTTGGGGCTTCCTCCCGCCCGATGCTATAATGGTTGCTGAATCTTCATGGATATCCTGACCACGCTCAATCCCGCCCAGAGACAAGCTGTGGAAGCCATCCAGGGACCTGTACTTATCCTGGCTGGACCCGGCAGCGGCAAGACCAGAGTGATTACCCATCGTGTCGCCTATCTGGTCAAGGTCTGTGGCGTTCAGCCTCACCGCATCATGGCGGTTACCTTTACCAACAAAGCCGCGCGAGAGATGAGAGATAGATTGGGACAACTCCTGGGCCAGGCAGCAGAAGCCTTGACTTTGGGCACCTTTCATGCCATCTGTGCCCGGATTCTCCGTCGCGAGGGTCAAGCCATAGGGCTTGACTCAGGCTTCGTTATCTACGATGAAGACGACCAGTTAGCCCTGATGAAACAGGCCATGGAAGAGCTTAACCTCGACCCCAAGCAATATGCTCCTCGCGCTCTGCTCTCGGCTATCGGCGCTGCCAAGAGCCGTCTCCTCAGCCCTGGAGGGTATGCGGAGTGGGTTAGCAGCTATTTTGAGGAGATAGTTCATAGGGTTTATCAGCGCTATCAAGAACTGCTCAGCAAGGGGAAAGCGGTGGATTTCGACGACTTGTTGATGAAGACGGTGCAGATGTTCAGGGACCACCCTCAAATCCTCAACAGATACCAGTCAAAGTACGCTCACGTTCTGGTTGACGAATTCCAGGACACCAATATCGTCCAGTATATGCTGATGAAGCAGATGGCAGGAAAACACCGCAACCTGTGCGTGGTGGGCGACCCGGACCAGTCCATTTATTCCTGGAGATTTGCTGATCTGCGTAATATTCTGAGTTTCGAGAAGGATTATCCCGAAGCCAGAGTGGTGCTTCTGGCGCAGAACTATCGCTCCACCAAGACGATACTGGAGGTGGCCTCAGACGTCATTTCAGCCAATAGGCAGCGCAAGCCTAAGGAACTGTGGACGGAGAACGAAGACGGAGCTTCAGTGACGGTTATCGAAAGCTATAATGCCGAGGATGAGGCCCAGTCCGTG
The DNA here is from genome assembly GCA_004376695.1 of Dehalococcoidia bacterium. GTDB lineage: Bacteria > Chloroflexota > Dehalococcoidia > GIF9 > AB-539-J10 > RBG-13-51-36. Next base: position 12,572 of record SOJB01000062.1, read on the forward strand.
GTCAACGAGATAGAGAAACTGGTCGGTGAGGAGCAGATGTCGCTCAAAGATTGCGCCGTCATGTATCGGGTCAATGCCCAGTCACGAGCATTGGAGGAAACGTTCCTCAGGTATGGTGTGCCGTACAGGCTTGTTGGTGGCACGCGCTTTTACCAGCGGAGAGAAGTCAAGGACATCATTGCCTATCTCAGGCTCATCCACAACCGCCAGGACAACGTCAGCTTCGCGCGGATAATAAACGTTCCTGCAAGAGGCATCGGACCGCGCAGTATTAGCCAGATTCAATCCTGGGCAAAGGCTCGTGATAGCTCACTTCTCGCGGCCCTGGAAGGGGTGGGGAGTAGTGTCGGTGCCACAGAAGCGAAACAGGCTCTCAGTCCGCGCATTGCCCAAGCCGTGGCCGGGTTTGATGCTCTTATGAACGGACTTATTTCCCAGAAACGTGAACTGAGTCTTTCTCGTCTACTGGATGAGATACTGAAGCGCAGTGGATATAGAGAGTACATTCTGAGCAAAGAGGACGGAGAGGAAAGATGGGAGAACGTAATGGAGCTGAAAAGCGTTGCTCGCGAATATGATGAACTGGATCCCGAAGAGGCTTTAACAACATTCTTGGAGAAGGTAAGCCTGGTAGCGGATATAGATGAACTGGATGAGAAAGCTGATGCCGTGACCCTGATCACCTTGCACCAGGCAAAGGGACTGGAATTCCCCGCCGTCTTCATTGTCGGTCTGGAGGAAGGCATTCTCCCGCACAGGAGGTCCTTCGACAGCCCGGAAGAAATGGAAGAAGAGCGTCGTCTTTGCTACGTGGGGATCACCAGAGCCAGGAAGCGGCTCTATCTTCTACGCAGTTACCGTCGGAGCTTATTCGGTGGCAGCACGGCAAATCCGCCTTCCCGCTTTCTGCAGGACATCTCGCCCCACCTGATCAGTCCCAGAGGGTTATGGCAGGAGAGCCCGAGTCCTGCAGCCCGTCCCGATTTGGAGCGGACTTCCCCGCCTGCACTGCCACCTCTCGGCGGTCTGGCACTGAAGGTCGGTGATCACGTGCGCCACAGCAAATTCGGCGCCGGCATAGTGATGAATTGCAGCCCGACAAGGGAAGACCAGGAGCTGACCGTGGTCTTTGAAGAGGCAGGGGTCAAGAAGCTTCTGGCCAGCCTGGCGCCACTGGAAAGAATCGAGAGACCTCCATTCTCCTCTTGACTATTGACAATATACACGAAAACGTGTAGACTGGAGCTCATATGACAATCAGGGTTTTGGCGCCCGACGTAGTCTCCAAGATCGCTGCCGGCGAGGTGATTGAGAGGCCGGCTTCGGTGGTGAAGGAACTGATAGAGAATTCCCTCGATGCCGGGGCCACCCAGATTGCCGTGGAGGCTCAGGGCGGGGGAGTAGCGTTAATCAAGATGAGCGATAATGGGGCAGGTATCCCGGCTCCGGAGCTAGAACTTGCCTTTCAGAGACATGCTACGAGCAAGATCGACGACCTGGATGACCTCGAGAGAATCTCCAGCCTCGGCTTTCGGGGCGAAGCCCTGCCCAGCATCGCCGCTGTTGCCGAGGTGGAAGTCGCCACCCAGACATCTTCCGACACCGTCGGCAGCCAGGTGTGTTTCAGAAAGGGAGAGGTAACCCGTCGGGAGAGCCGGGCCAGACCGCAGGGTACCACCGTGACCGTGCGCCGGTTGTTTCGCTATTTCCCGGCGCGACTTAAGTTCCTCAAATCGGTGACCACCGAAAACAGCCACATCGCCCATTTGCTGAGCCAGTATGCTCTCGCTTTCCCCGAGGTCAGCTTCAGTCTGGTCCTTGACGGACGAAACACCCTGCGCACTGCGGGCAGTGGTGATCTGCGTGAGGTCGTAAGTGAGGTCTATGGTTCAGAGCCGGCCCAGAGGATGCTAGAGGTGCGATCGGCGGACAGCCTGGTCAAAGTCAGCGGCCTGATAAGCCCGCCTTCGCTGGTTCGTTCTAATCGCAACTACCTGAGCTTCTTCGTCAATCGAAGGTGGGTGCGCAGTCCCCTGCTGACGCGGGCAACCGAGGAAGCCTATCGCGGCTTACTTATGGACGGCCGGCATCCCGTCGCGGTAATCAACGTCTCCCTGCCCCCTCAAGACCTTGACGTCAACATTCACCCTGCCAAGGCACAGGTCAAGTTCTGCCATGACCAGGCTGTCTTCAGCAGTGTACAGAAAGCCGTAGAGGAGACACTGGCCAGGACACCGGTAGCCCGTCCCACGGCTGCGCCATTCTCGCTTAGCTCAGGGCAATGGCAGAGCCCCCGCATGATTACGGATAACGAGCCGGTTTTTGTCGTTGCCCGGCTGCCGACACTGGAATTACCGCTTTTGAGAGTACTGGGACAACTGGCCAACACCTACATCATCGCCGAGGGGCCAGACGGACTCTATCTCATCGACCAGCACGCTGCCCATGAGCGCATACTCTATGACCGGATTATGACACAGTGGCGGCAGAAGGAAGTTGAAGTCCAGGGGCTACTCCAGCCGATAACTATAGAGCTTAGCCCCAGAGAGGAAGAAAGCATGAAAGCCGGCAATGAGCTTCTGGCCGCCTTCGGCTTTGCTGTCGACCCTTTCGGAAACAGAAGCTATCTGATACGCGCCGTACCGGCACTGATGGCCGGAGCCAATGTTGTTGAGATGGTAGGTGCGTTGCTTGATGACCTGGCGGGAAAGGAAGGGCCCGGTCCCTGGGAGGAGAAGATAGCTCAATCGTTGGCCTGCCATGGCGCTGTCACGGCCGGACAGCAGCTGGGCAGTGAGGAGATGCGGGAGTTGATAAAGCAGCTAGAGCAGACGAAGCAGCCGCGCACCTGTCCCCATGGCCGGTCAACCATAATTCATCTCAGTTCTCATCAACTGGAGAAAGAGTTCGGCAGGACAGGCTAACCTGCCTTCCCCCGTCCCCGCTGTCGTGATGGCTCAGCAACTGGGTGGTGGCTTTGGTGGTGTTGCCTGCTGAGTGATCGATGCCGAAGCTGGCGCCATGGGAGATTCCCTCCCACTCAGGCCCTCCTTTGGACTGGCCGGGGGAACAGGGTTCTTGGCTTGGGTACTAGGCGGCCATCTGGTCCTCATACTTCTGCTTTGCCTGGCGGAAGTACCGGACCTGTTCAGCGAGCATTTCCTGGATGGGGAGGTGGTACGGACACCTTTCTTCACAATCACCGCACTGGGTGCAGCTGGCCGCCTTCTCCACCGCGTCGGCGAAAAACGCGGCAGTGAAGAGCCGTTCCGGCGGCATTCGTTTAACCGTCGTGTCGGCACACATCATGAGCGATATCGGTATTTCCTGGGTGCAGGGTTGGCAGTAATCACAGCGACGGCAGAATCTGGTCCCCAGTTCGTCTCTCATCTTCTGCATCTCGCGTTGCTCTGCCACGCTCATTTCTCGTGGTCCCTGCAGCACGCGGACGATCTCCTCTATCTCACGGGGTTTTTCGATGCCGGGTATCGGCAATACGTCACGGAATTGAAAGAGGTACTTGAAGGCAATGGTCACGTTATCCAGCGCCCCACCGGCCAGCGGTTTCATGGCTATGAAGCCGACGTCATGCTCCCGACACAAGGGCAGTAACTGGTCGGCGGGTTCGCAGGTGATGAAGTTGAAGGGGAACATCAGGCTCTCGAAGCGGCCTGATTTCACCGCTTCTTTGGCCACGTCTATCTGGTGCGAGGTGATGCCGATGTGTCTTATTACGCCTGCCTTCTTGGCCTCCTCTACTGCCGCCATTGGTCCTTTGGGGTCGAGGACTGTCTCCAGCGATTTGAAGTCACTGATCCCGTGGAACTGGTACAGGTCGATGTAGTCGACCCCGAGACGTTCCAGACTCAGCTTGAGGTGACTCTCCAGGCCTTCACGGGTTCGAGAGCCGGACTTGGTGGCGATGATGACCTCTTGTCGACGTCCCTTGATGGCCCTGCCTATGCGCGCCTCGCTGGTGGTATAGGCGTTGGCCGTGTCGAGGAAGGTAACACCCAGGTCGAGGCACTTCCTGACCACAGCCACGGCCTCGTCATCAGAAACCCGCTGGATGGGAATGCCACCAAAACCCA
>SOJB01000115.1 GCA_004376695.1 Dehalococcoidia bacterium
CGGCCGACGCCGACAAGATCCTGGCCCGAATGAGGCTAAACAGCTACGGCAAAGATGCCGCCCTCATCGGCGAGGTGACCAATAAGCACCCGGGGAAGGTGGTAATGAAAACAAAGTTCGGCCCCTCACGAATCGTTGATATGCTATCCGGAGAGTTGCTACCCCGGATATGCTAGATTAAGCCCCAAAAGCCTTGTGGCTCTTGGGGATCCCGAGAGATTCAGCCGGGTTCCCACGAAAATCTTGCGATTTTTGGTGGGTGGATTTAGGTTGTTTGACAGCCAGAATTCGCCGGTGCTACACTGCGAGTACGTGTGAAGCGTATCGGCGTTCTGTATCACCCACTACGGGAAAAAGCCCGACACCTAGCTGGGCAACTCCAGGAGTTCTTGTCATCCCGGGGCGTCTCTTCGTGGCAATGCTCAACCTGGGATGAGGGTAAGGCCAGGCCTGAGATACCCGGCACGGACTTGATCCTCAGCATTGGCGGAGATGGCACCATCCTGCGTGCGGTTCGCATCGTAACTCCCTCGTCGGTGCCCATCTTGGGCATAAACCTGGGCAGGCTGGGCTTTATTACAGAGATAGACGGCGATGAGGTCCTGTCCAAGCTCCCTGGTTTGCTAGAGGGGGAAGGCTGGATTGAGGACAGGGCCATGCTCGAGGCTCAGGTTGAAGACAAAAGCCTTCACGCCCTGAACGATGTAGTGCTAAGAAGTATTGCCGTTCGCCTGGTCAACATACAAGCAGAAGTTGATGGCACAGCAATAACCACCTACCGCGCCGATGGCATGATTGTGGCCAGCGCTACCGGGAGCACTAGCTATTCCCTGGCGTCCGGCGGACCAATTCTCCATCCTCAATCCAGGGAAATGGTCCTCCAGCCGATATCCTGCCATCTGGGGTTGAGTCATGGGCTGGTACTGTCTCCCCAGTGCATAGTTGACTTGAGGGTTGCCCGCGGAGAGAAGGTCGTACTCAGCATCGACGGGCAAGTTGAATTGCCGTTATCGGATGGACAAAGCATCAGAGTGAAACTCAGCCCTCACGTAGCTCGCTTCCTCAGAATTCACGAACCAACCTATTTCTATGGCTCCCTGTGCCAGAAACTGAGAGGAAGACGATATGAAAGCTGAACGGGCACAGAACCAAAGTATCGGCTCCTTGCCCGTCCGAGGCTGTCTTGAACGGACCAAGGAATCAGGCCTACCCAGGGTCTCCTGTCTTGCTGGTAAGTCTGCTTCCCTTGAAGAACCTGCCTTCCGAGTGACACAGCGAAACTCCTCGGGCACGGATAAGACAAAGGGTATCACTGCGCCAAGCCGCCCCACCGCGCTGAGGTGGCTCTTAGTGGCCACCTCTAAAGGTCCGCAACCAAAGCTCTGCGATTCCGGCCAAGTAGGAGGACCATGGTAAACCCGGAAAGGAAGCTAGCTAGCCAGGAGATTTATCACGGGCGGGCAGTGAATCTGCGGGTGGACACTGTACAGAAAGCCGGTGGCACAGAAACCACCAGAGAGGTGGTGGAGCACAGCGACTGCGTCGCCGTAGTGGTCGTCGATGATCACGATAAGATCCTTCTGGTTCGCCAATTCCGCCATGCAGTGGAAAAGTTTCTGCTGGAAATACCTGCTGGTGGGATTGAGCCCGGTGAAGAGCCC
>SOJB01000074.1 GCA_004376695.1 Dehalococcoidia bacterium
TCACCATCTCCCTCATGGTGACATTCGCCCCTAACAGTTATAGGGTGACAAAATCGTGTAGCATCGACACCTCAGTACCCGAAAGTTGTCAGCACAGGTATTTAGGAGTTATACTTAAAGGTTGTGGCAATAAAGCAGGACTACTATGAAGCACTGGGCGTGCCTCGAGACGCCGGTAATGAGGCAATCAAGAAGGCGTTTCGCAAACTGGCTTTCCAGTATCACCCCGATCGCAGCAGGGAGCCGGGGGCCGAGGAGAAGTTCAAGGAGATAAACGAGGCCTACCAGGTGCTTTCCGACCCTGAGAAAAGGAGCAGGTATGATCGCTACGGCCAGGCGGATGTTGACGGAGGCTTCGCCGATTTCGGCTTCGGGGGGCTGGGAGACATTTTCGAATCATTTTTCGGTGGCCTTGGCGCTCCCTTCGGCCGGACCGCGGAGCGGGTTCCGCAGAGAGGAGATAGCCTCCAAACCCGCCTCACGCTTTCCTTTCAGGAAGCGGTATTCGGCTGCAGCAAGGAAATCGAAACACAGCGCATCGAGTTTTGTCCTTCATGTCACGGCATTGGCAGCGAGCGGGGAACAAATCCCGAGACCTGTCCTGATTGTCGCGGCACAGGGCAGGTAAGGAGGGTGCAGCAAACCATCTTCGGGCGCTACACTACTACCACCGCTTGCTCTCGCTGCGAAGGCAGGGGCGCGGTAATAAGCAACCCCTGCTCCCAATGTCAGGGGAGGGCGAGAGTAAAGGTCAAGCGCAGGACAAAGGTCGATATTCCCGCCGGCGTGGATGACGGGCAGCGACTGTGTCTGCACGGAGAAGGGAGCGCCGGCCTGTACGGAGGGCCCCCGGGCGACCTTTACGTTGCCTTTTCGGTGAAGCCGCACAAGTTCTTCCAGAGAGATGGCAGTGACGTTCTCTACGAGCTGCCGATCAACTTCGCGCAGGCTGCTCTGGGCGATGAGATAAGAGTGCCATCCTTAGATGGGAAGGTAGATTTGAAGATACCGCCGGGAACTCGAAGCGGGGAGGCCTTCCGCTTCAAAGGCAAGGGTATCGCCAATGTTAATGGTAGGGGCAAAGGGGACCTGCTGGTCAAGGTTGACATAATAACTCCGCAACGTCTGGACAAGAATCAGCGTCGCCTCTTTGAGGAATTGGCCAGGGTGCTGCCCCGCAGCGAACCGCCTCTGGGTATCTAGCTCAGAGGTGAGGCAAGGCTCGCTGCCGGTTCTTTGAACTCAATCAATGCCCGGCTCGGGGCTAAGCCTTCAAAAAGAATGCCATGAATAAGGCTGACAACGGGCAATTCAAGCCCGTGCTTCTTGGCTAGCCGTTGGGCTACCATGGTCGTGGTCACTCCCTCGGCGACGTTTGACATAGAGGCAGATATCTCGGGTAAGGAGCGACCTTTAGCCAGTTCGTAGCCAACATAATGATTACGGCTCAGCGTGCTGGAGCAGGTAGCTATCAGGTCACCCAGTCCGGCCAGGCCGCAGAAAGTGCCGGCACTGGCTCCCAAAGCTACCCCCAGGGAAACGGCCTCGGCCCATCCGCGGGCAATGAAGGCTCCCTTGGCATTGTCGCCCAGGCCTAATCCGTCTATCATGCCCGCTCCGAGGGCTATGATGTTCTTCAGAGCTCCGCCCAGTTCAACTCCGATGACGTCGCCGCTAATAGATAGTAAGAAGCGGGGCGATTCCATTAGTTCCCGTGCTCTCTCTGCCAGAGCTGTATCCTGTGCCGCAATCATTGAAGCGGCAGGCAGACCCTGGTTGATTTCCCGCGCCAGATTGGGACCGGAGAGAACGCAGATGTGCCGTCTCAAGGCAGGGGCGATTTCCTCGGCCAGTACCTGCGACATCCGCTCACAGGTGTTCACTTCCAGTCCTTTGACGGCGCTCATCAAGAGCATGGAATCGGTCAGGTACTTGCTGGCTTGACTGGCATTTTGTCTTAGCTTCTGAGAGGGAACAGCCCAGATCACGAGGTCCGCTCCGTTCAGGGCTTCCCCGATATCGCTGATAAAGGAATAGCTGTGCCCTCGCTGGTTCAGTGCCTCAGCCTCAGCATCCGTTCGCGTCCACAGCCTTACCGCTGCGTCCTTATCGCTCAGCAGGGCGCTCAGAGCGTTGCCCCAGGAAGTATTGCCTATGATAGTAACTATAGGCATGCTCTCCCCTGGCTTTTTACCATAACCGGCGTTCTGTGCCCTCTCTCAAGCGTTTGATATTGTCAATGTGCTGGTAGATGAGCAGGGCAGCGGTTACCGAACAATAGGCCAGATAGATGGGAGGGAAATTGTAGGCGATGGTCAAAGGTATCATCAGACACAGGGCGGCTGAAGCTCCCAGGATGGAGCCAAGCGACATGTGCCGGCTGCGTAGCGCTGCTATAGCGACGATTTGGGCGCCGAATATGCCCACTGGGGGATAAATAGCGAACAGGGTGCCGAAATAGGCGGTGACCCCCCTGCCGCCTTTGAACTTGGCAAAAACGGGCCAGTTATGTCCTGCTACCGCGGCCAGGCCGGCGACAACCTGAGCCACATGCTGCCAGTGAACAGGTATTCCACCAACGGTCACGCTGCCGCTGCCGCTACCTATGATCACCGTGGCCAGTATGACTGCCCCGGCAGCCTTAGCCACATCGAGACCTATGGTTAACAGACCGAGCTTGGTTCCTGCTGTTCTTATCACATTGGTAGCGCCGGTCTTGCCGCTTCCGTGTTCCCTGATATCAACGCCGCTTTTCAGCTTGCCTATTATCAGGCCGAAGGGGATGGAACCGAGGAGATACGCAATGGCTACGACGGCAATGAATTGAGCTATCATTGTACTCTCACCTCCATCTTGGCATTCATTTTACGGGTAGCCCGGGCGAAAATCAACTTCAAGGGAACGCCGCGGAAACCGAAACCCTGGCGCAGCCTGTTTTCCAGGTAGCGATGATAGGAGAAATGAACCAGGTTGGGGTCGTTGACCCGGAAAACGAAGGTTGCCGGTTGAACCTCATCTTGATATGTCCGAGCAATACGCAACCGCCTGGGACCTGTGCGGGGTGGGGGATGGCTGCTTACCGCCTCTTCGACCAACTCGGTGAGTTCTGATTGCGGTATTCGCTTCTGTCTTTCCTGCCAGATTTCCCAGGCCTGGGGCAGAATCCTGTTCACTCCCTGCCCCAGTTCTGCCGAAATGTAGACAACAGGGGTGTGGGAGGCAAATCTGAATCTCCTCTCTGCGCTTCGTTTGAATTCCTGTCTCTGCTCCTCCGGAATGAGGTCCCATTTGTTGACTACCAGCATCATACCTTTTCCGACCTCAAGAACATAGCCCGCGATATGCATGTCCTGGGCGGCGACAAAGTCACCGGCATCGATTAGCAGCAGGGCAACATCACAGTGGTTAATGGCCTGGAGCGCGCGAAGCAAACTGTAGTACTCCACTCCGGCATTGACCCTTCCCCGGCGCTTAATGCCGGCGGTGTCGACAAGCAAGATTTCCTTGTCGCGCCAGCGAACTACGGCATCAAGCGAGTCGCGAGTCGTCCCCGGAGCGTCATCGACGATGCCCCTTTCATCTCCGAGCAGTGTATTGAGCAGAGTTGATTTGCCGACGTTAGGTCGTCCCACAATAGCTAACCTGGCTTGTGTCGACCCGGCAATACTGACAGGTTGTGGGGGCAGGGAAGCCAGTACGGCAGCCATCAACTCATCTATCCCTCGATTATGGTGGGCACTGATGGCTACTGGCTCGCCCATGCCCAGGCGGTAGAAATCGGCTACCTGATCCGCTCGCTTGGGGGAGTCCACCTTGTTCACTGCCAGTATGGTAGGCTTGTCGGCCTGACGCAGCCAGTCGGCTATTTCCTGGTCAGCGGCAATAGCTCCGTCTACGACGTCCACCAGGAAGATAAGGGCATGCGCCTCGGCAATAGCTGCTTCCACCTGGTGCCTGACCTTTTGCTCGAGAGACGATTGTGGCTCTGCCTGCCAGCCGCCGGTGTCAACGACGGTCATCTCCCGCCCCTGCCAGGAAACAAAAGCGAAGATGCGGTCGCGGGTGGTTCCCGGCAAATCAGCAACTACGGCTATCCGCCTGCCCGCCAAACGGTTAAGCAGGGCAGACTTGCCCACGTTGGGTCGCCCGACAATGGCTACAATGGGACTGGTCATCAGTCTGATCCCTTTGGATTGGACGGAAGAATCCTGGCCAGCAGTGCCTTCTGCATGTGCAACCTGTTTTCCGCCTGGTCGAACACTACCGAGCGGGGGTCGTCCAGCAGCCCGGGGGAAATCTCCTCGCCGGGGTGGGCCGGCAGGGGATGCATGAAAAGAACATCCCTCTTAGCCCGGCTCAGCAATTCGCCATCCACCTGATAGCCCGAAAAGGCAAGGCGGCGTTTCTCTGCTTCGGTCTCCTGGCCCATGCTGCTCCACACATCGGTATATATTACGTCAGCATCTTTGACTGCCTCATTCGGGTTACCGGCAAGCCGGATCCGGCTGCCGCTGAAAGCAGCGAATTGCCTGCCTTGATTCAATACCTGCTCCTTAACATCGTAACCCGGTGGCGAGGCGAGGCAGAAATCGATACCCACTAGGCAGGCAGAAAGAAGCAGACTGTTGGCGACATTGTTGCCATCGCCAATATATGCCACAGTCAGGCCGGAGAACCTGCCCTTCTTCTCGTAGATGGTGAGGAGGTCGGCAAGAGCCTGGCAGGGGTGTTCCTGGTCGGAAAGGGCATTGATGACGGGCGCGGGAGAATGGTCGGCCAGAATGCGCAGAGTCTCGTGCGAAAACGTGCGGGCGGTAATGCCATCGACATAGCGGCTGAGTACCCGGGCCACGTCGGCTACCGGCTCTCGCTTGCCCAGGCCTACCTCATCTGGAGACAGGTAGATGCTGTGCCCGCCCAGCTGATGCATAGCCATCTGGAAACTGACCCTGGTGCGCAGGGAAGGCTTCTCAAAGAGGAGAGCCAGCGTTCTTCCTGAAAGCAGAGAGGGCGTGCCTCCCTTCTTCATTTGCAGGGCCTGCTCGACCAGCTGTTCAACCTCGTTACGGCTAAGGTCGGATACTGACAGCAAGTCCTTCTTCATCGTCCTCCTCTCGTGATACTACCTCAGCATCTCACGTTTGTCAATCGACAGACATAACCCCCCTGGATCCCCCCTTATCCTAAGGGAGGGATATTGAGTGAGGGAGCCCCACCGCCAGATGACAAAGCCCAGGACCAGAATGTCAAATGACAAGGCTCAAATGACAGAAGGAAATCAAGGATCAAAGGGCAAGAAGCAAAATGACAACTCAAAACGCGAAGTCTTTGATCTTTGCTCTGTCATTTTGCGTTCTGATTCTTGCTTTTTGCATTTCAGGTGGATTCTGACATTTGGGTTTCTTTGGAATTCCGGTCTTGGGATTCAGGATTTAGCAGTGTAGTGCCCCGATGGAATCGGGGTG
>SOJB01000047.1 GCA_004376695.1 Dehalococcoidia bacterium
GATTTCGTAACACGTTTGCCGGATCGTGGCCTGCTTTGTTTGGGCTCAAAGCGTGCCAGCAAGCCATCGACTATGACCAGGCGATGCGAGGATAGAAAGGGGACGGTGTCGCAACTGTTTCTGAGTTCAGTCAATGTGAGATTCCGGCCATCTAAGCTGGTGGTGGTAGTCGCTATCATCTCCCTTTCTCCCAGGCCGGCTTTGATGTTCTCCACAGCTTGATTAAGGGAGAACCCGTCTTGACCATGAAGAATGTAGAGCATTTGCCTCGCATTGTATCACAGGGCCGGTTTTCATCGGCAGGACCTGAGCGCGAAATATGGTAGGATATGATCATGAAGATCGCCATTGTCGGGGTGCCCGGGAGCGGCAAAACGACTATCTTCAATGCCCTGACCAGAGGCAGGGCTGAAGTTACGGCCTATTCCCCGACCCTGGCTCCCAATACGGGCGTGGCCAAGGTGCCCGATTTCCGACTGCCTGTGTTGGAAGGCATATTCCGGCCCAAGAAGACCGTCCCCGCAGAGGTGAGTTACACGGACATCGCTGGCTCGCTCAAGACCTTTGGCCGGGAAGGCCTGGGCGGAGAATTCCTGAGCTATCTGACCACTGCCGATGCTCTGCTCCAGGTGGTCCGGACTTTCGATGATGAAAAGGTTCCCCATCCTGAAGGCACTATTGACCCGAAACGCGACATAGCTTCACTGGATTTGGAGCTCGCTGTCTCCGATCTGGCTATTATCGAGAGAAGACTCGACAAATTGGAGACGAGTCTGAAGGGAGCCAAGGCGACCGAGCGGGAATCGTATTCAAAGGAGCAGCTTCTGCTGCAGAAGGTTAAGACGGAGTTGGAGAGACAAATACCGATAAGACAACAGGGCCTGGCTACAGAAGAACTCAGGATGCTATCCGATTATCGATTTCCTACTGCCAAGCCCATGCTGGTGATCCTTAATGTGGGAGAGGAGCGAATATCAGAGGCTTCACAATTGGAGGGAGAGATGAGTTCCCTCTACCCGCAGTTTGCCGTAGTAGCTTTGTGCGGCAAGCTGGAGATGGAGCTAGCTCAACTCGGTGATGCAGAGGCCAGGGAATTCCGCGAAGCCATGGGACTGAGCGCGGCCGCGCTTGACCGGGTTATCGACCTTTCCTATAGTCTCCTGGGATTGGTTTCTTTCTTTACCACCGCTTCCGCTGAGCTAAAGGCCTGGACTATCCCTGGTGGCACTCCCGCGCCAAAGGCGGCAGGAAAGGTCCACACCGATATGGAAAGAGGGTTCATCCGGGCTGAAGTCGTCGGCTATAGCGATCTGGAAAGCTGCGGAAGTGTGGCGGAAGCCCGCAGAAGAGGTCTGCTGAGGACGGAGGGCAAGAACTACATCATCCAGGATGGAGACATAGTTACCTTTCTATTCAATATCTAGGGGCTTGCCACTCTTCGCAAGCTCGCAGGATTTAACCTTCAGGGTTACTATCCCAGAGGATGTCACTTCCAAGCTGCTAATCCCTAATAGCCACAACGGAACAGGGGTTGACTCTCACAGCAGTATGGGGCGAATTCCTTCGCGCCTCAAAGCCAATGCGTAGGGGCGGGCTTGTCCCCGCCCCTACGTCTGAGTGCTAGTTGTATTAAACAGGCTGCCAGCTCAGGAAGGG
>SOJB01000042.1 GCA_004376695.1 Dehalococcoidia bacterium
GCCTGTCTCAGGCTCATAAGGTCGGTAAAGGGATGCCATCTTTCCATAGCCATTTCTCTTGCCTCCTTTCTGTCATTCTTCAACCGGCCCTATTCGCAATTTGCCCGTTATTATAAGAAAGTTAAACAACTCAGTCAAATCTTCTCACAACATTTGACAAAGAAACTAACCGCTCTTATAATTGAGTCGGAGCGATAGAAAGATGGCAGGCAAGGACTATTACCAGATTCTGGGCGTGAACAGGAATGCTTCGGACAAGGAGATAAAGCAGGCTTATCGCCGCTTGGCCCGCAAACACCACCCTGACCTCAATCCCGACGACAAATCGGCTGAGGCCAGATTCAAGGAGATAAATGCTGCTTATCAGGTTCTTTCTGATGCTGAGAAACGGAAGAAATACGACCAGTTTGGCGACCGGTGGGAATATGCTGACCAGTTTGCCAAATCAGGGGGACAGGAGAGAGTGAGGCGGGATTTCGGCACAGGCGGTACAGCTTTCGAATATGGCAACGCGGGGGATTTCGGTGACATTCTCTCAAGCTTATTCGGCGATTCGGCGGCAGGCTCCAGGATGAGGCGCGGGCCGCGCCGCGGCCAGAACATAGAGTCCACGATTGAGGTAACCCTTGAGGAAGCTTACCACGGCTCTGCGCGGTTGCTACAGCTTCAGAGTGTGGAGCCGTGCGCAACCTGTGCCGGCACAGGCAGAGTAGGCAATCGAGGCTGTACTGTCTGCAACGGTGCGGGCGGCAAGATGAGCCCCAGGCGCCTGGAGGTTAAGATTCCGGCGGGGGTCAGAGAAGGTTCAAGGATTCGCATAGCGGGAGAAGGCGGGGCTGGCAATGCTGGCGGCAGCAAAGGTGACCTCTATCTGGTAGTGAAGCTCCTGCCGCACAAGCTCTTTGAGCGCAGAGGAGACGACCTCTACACTGAGATCCGGGTGCCTCTGACTACCGCCATGCTGGGCGGTGAGGTCACGTCGCCCACTCTAAACGGAAATCTCTCGCTTAGAATACCGGCCGAGACACAGAACGGCAAGGTTTTCCGCCTGGCAGGGAAGGGGATGCCCGGACTGGGTAGCACCAAATACGGTAGCATGTTTGCCACCGCAAAAGTGGTTCTGCCCGCCAAACTGACCGAGGACGAAAGGAAGCTATTCGAAAAGCTGCGGTCTCTGCGACCGGTATAGAGTGAGGTGCCATCATGAGAGACTGGGAATCGAAACCAAGATACGTAATAAGCATAGCCGCCATGATAATAGGCATAGAGGCTCACACATTGCGCTATTACGAAAGGCTGGGGTTGGTACAGCCGGAGCGCTCAAGCGGCAATATACGTCTCTATTCAGAGGAGGATATCGACCGGCTGCGCCATATCAAGACCTTGATGAGCGATTGCGGCGTCAATCTGGCCGGGGTAGAGGTGGCGCTGACGTTGATGCAGAGGATGAAGGAGATGCAGGGTCAACTCGAGGAGATGGAGAGGAAGTTCAGGGAAATGGCCGATGCTTCCGTGGAAGATATGATAGCGGACATCATAGAAGACGCAGAATGGAAGGAGGTATAGGAAGTTGAGACAAGAGAGATTTACTGAGCAGGCACAGGAGGTTCTGGCAGCCTCGCAGGAGCTGGTCGGCCGCTATCGCCATAACCAGTGGGATGTCGAGCATGTCCTGCTGGCCTTGCTGGAGCAGGAGAAGGGGATAACCAAGGAGATATTGCGGGAGCTACGCGTGGATGTCGAAGGGGTCAAGAGGAAGGTAGGGGCAACGCTTGAGCGATTCCCCAAGATAACCTACGAGGCGGGACAAATCTATGCTACCCCGCGGACTTCGGCTCTTCTGGAAAACGCCAACCGTGAAGCCGACAGGCTGAAGGATGAATTCGTCAGTACCGAGCATTTGCTCATTGCCATTGCCGCCGAGACCAGAGGTGAGGCGGCGACGATTCTGACCGAATCAGGCGCGAACCAGGAGAAGATCTACCAGGCCCTGCAGAAAATCCGTGGTGGCCATCGGGTCACTGACCGCCAGGCTGAAAGCAAGTACCGCTCCCTGGAAAAATACGGGCATGACCTCACGGAGTTGGCTCGTCAGGGCAAACTCGACCCTGTCATCGGACGGGAAAATGAGATCAAACGGGTGACGCAAATACTCTCCCGGCGCACCAAGAACAATCCTGTGATTATCGGCGATGCCGGCGTGGGCAAGACGGCCATTGCCGAAGGGTTAGCTCAGAAGATTGCCGCGGAAGACGTTCCCGATTCCCTGAAGGGCAAGAAGGTGGTCGCTTTGGACATGGGAGCACTGGTGGCCGGAAGCAAGTTCCGGGGCGAATTTGAGGAAAGGTTGAAGGCAGTTCTAGATGAGGTCCGGCAGGCGTCCGGCGAAGTGATCATGTTCATTGATGAGCTTCATACCGTGGTGGGAGCGGGAGCCGCTGAAGGAGCAATTGACGCCAGCAACATGCTGAAACCGGCACTGGCTCGTGGTGAAATCCAGTGTATCGGAGCCACCACGCTGGATGAATATCGCAAGCACGTCGAGAAAGACAAAGCACTGGAGAGACGTTTTCAGCCCGTTTTCCTCGATGAGCCGAGCGTGGAGGCAACGGTGGAGATGCTCCAGGGACTCCGTCCCAGATATGAAGCACACCACAAGATAAAGATCGAGGACTCCGCGTTGGTAGCTGCTGCCAAACTGAGCCAGAGGTATATATCCGATAGGTTCTTGCCTGACAAGGCAATCGACCTGATCGACGAAGCAGCCAGCAAGCTGCGCATCGATATGGAAAGCGCTCCCGAGGAGGTCAAGACGCTGGATCGGAAGATGAAGCACCTGCTCGATGAAGAGGAGGCTGCTTCCCAACGACGGGACTATCAGAAAGCCACCGAACTGAAGGCCGAAAGGATGCGCCTGGAGCAGCAATACGACGAGGCCAAATCGCAATGGCAGCAAGACAAGAAACTCGATGGCGTGGTAGATGAGGAGAGCATCGCGGAGTTAGTTGCCCAGTGGACGGGCATACCTGTTTCCCGGATGATGGAAACCGAGACTGACAAACTGGTCCATATGGAGGAAAGGATTCACCAGCGGATAGTGAACCAGGAGGAGGCAGTGACCGCCGTCTCCGAGGCGATCAAGCGAAGCCGGGCAGGGCTCAAGGACCCCAAACGCCCCATCGGCAGCTTTATCTTCCTCGGCCCTACGGGGGTGGGGAAAACCGAGCTGGCCCGCGCTTTAGCCGAGTTTCTCTTTGACGACGAGGAGACCGTGGTAAGACTGGATATGTCGGAATATATGGAAAAGCACACCGTGTCCCGTCTTATCGGGGCACCACCGGGATACGTGGGTTATGAAGAGGGAGGTCAACTGACCGAGGCAGTGCGCCGTCGTCCCTACCGGGTCATCCTCTTCGACGAAATAGAAAAAGCCCATCCCGATGTCTTCAATATACTGCTGCAGCTGCTGGAGGACGGCAGGCTTACCGACGGGCATGGCCGGACTGTGGATTTCAGGAACACAGTGGTAATCATGACCAGCAACCTGGGCACCGAGGAATATCACCGCGAAGGCATCGGCCTTCTCCGCAAGGAGGGAAACGGCGAACGAAGAATGAGAAGCACTATAGAGGGTGCCTTGAAACGGGCCTTCCGCCCGGAACTGCTGAACCGCATCGACGAGGTCATCATATTCCACGCTCTCACCGAAGAGCACTTGAAGAGCATCGTCGACCTGCTTATCCGTCAGGTAGAGCGCAGGCTGTCTGAGAGCGGTATTAAGCTTGAAATCAACGAGGAAGCCAAGGTGTGGTTAGCTCACAGGGGTTATGATCCTGTGTATGGCGCCCGCCCCCTGCGCCGGGCTATCCAGAGGTACGTGGAGAATGCCATCTCGACAAGGATATTACAGGGCGAGTTTAAGGAAGGAGACACCATAGCTGTTGGCTTGCGGGAGGACAACCTGAGCTTCGCTGCTCTGAAAACCGCCAGGACCAAAGCTAAATAGGATTGTTCTGCGAGATAGGCGATGTGTGAGTTTCGATGGAAGGAACCTGGTGAGCTTTCTGATCGGGATCTGCAACTGGTTCTTGTTGAGAGAATCCCGGACGATAAGGTCAGGGGATACGTCCCCACATACAAGTTCGAGATGCGACGGGATGGAAGTACCGACACGGTTGGCGATATCTATTTGCGGGTGGGCGACACGTTTAGACTTCGTACGTATGCGGGCCACCTTGCATATGGCGTTCGACCGGAATTCCGAGCCCATCATTATGCGGCGCGCGCATGTCGGCTATTACTACCCCTCGCCAGATCGCACGCAATGACAGAGCTTTGGATCACGTGCAACCCTGACAACACAGCATCCAGACGCACATGCGAACTTGCGGGCGCAGTTCTCGTTGAGATCGTAGATCTACCCGAGGACATCGACATGTATCAGGAGGGTGAACGCCAGAAGTGTCGGTACCGTCTTGAACTGTGAAGCGGATTCTATACTAGGGATTGTCGCGCCACGGCTATTCCATCCACTTGTGCAAGGAAGGCATGAGGGGAGGCGGCATGCTTTGTCTCTCATTAGCCGTCCTGCC
This sequence comes from Dehalococcoidia bacterium, assembly GCA_004376695.1. Lineage (GTDB taxonomy): Bacteria > Chloroflexota > Dehalococcoidia > GIF9 > AB-539-J10 > RBG-13-51-36. The sequence continues at coordinate 4,593 of SOJB01000042.1, forward strand.
TTTGACGCCTGTGGGCAAAGCTGATAAGCTAGCAGGCTCAAGGGAGACTGAATATGCCTGCTAAGGTTGATATGGACAAGATCGTTTCTCTGTGTAAGCGGAGAGGGTTTGTTTTTCCCAGCAGCGAGATATATGGCGGTTTGGCCAGCTGCTGGGACTATGGCCCCATGGGAGTGGAGCTTAAGCGCAATGTTAGAGATGCCTGGTGGAAGGCAGTGGTCCATGAGCGGGATGATGTAGTAGGTCTGGATACCTCCATCATGATGCACCCGCGGGTCTGGGTAGCCAGCGGCCACGTTGATGGTTTCACAGACCCGCTGGTCGAGTGCAAGTCGTGTCACCTCAGGTGGCGCGCTGACGAATTGGAGAAGCAGAGATGTCCCCAATGCGATGGTGAGCTAACCGAGCCCCGCATGTTCAATCTCATGTTCAAGACTTTCATGGGCCCTGTAGAAGAGGAGGCAAGCACTGTCTACCTCCGCCCCGAAACTGCCCAGGGCATATTCGTCAATTTCGAGAATGTGATCACCACTTCGCGGAAGAAGCTACCCATGGGCATCGCCCAGACAGGCAAATCTTTCCGCAATGAGATCACGACGGGCAACTTCATCTTCAGGACAAGGGAGTTCGAGCAGTTGGAGCTGGAGTACTTCGTGAAGCCCGGGACTGATGGGGAGTGGTTCGATTACTGGGTTAAGGAGAGGTTCGATTGGTATGTGAAACTGGGTATCAGAAAGGAGAACCTTCGTCTGCGCCAGCACGGCAAGGATGAGCTCGCCCACTATGCCAAAGCTTGCTATGACATCGACTATCTCTTTCCTATGGGCTGGTC
>SOJB01000082.1 GCA_004376695.1 Dehalococcoidia bacterium
GGTGCTGGGGGTAAAATGAGTGCCTTGCGATATGGCTGATGTAAGGCTTGGTTCAGGCGAGAGTTTCGAGGCCCTGCTGCGTAGATTCAACAGGCAGGTGCAGCAGGGCCGCATTCTAGCTGAGGTTCGCCGCCGAAGGCACTATTTAAAGCCCAGCGAGCAGAGGAGGAAGAAAGCGGCAGCGAAAAGGCGGAAAAGTTCCAGATAGTTACCCCTGAAAGACTTCGTTTTTGAGGTGGTGCTGGTAGCCAGGAGATGGCGCTGAAGGATAGCATTCAGGAAGCCCTCAAGGAATCACTCAAGCGGCAACACAGAACAGAGGTTGCCACGTTAAGGCTGCTGCTGTCTGAAATAAAGAATGCTGAGATTGCGCAGCGCAAGCCCGCTGACGATGAAAAAGTGCTTGACGTCATTGCCAGTGAAGCAAAACGTCGGCGGGAGAGCATTGAAGCGTTCAAGCTCGGGAATCGTGGCGATCTGGTGGCGCAGCAAGAGGCAGAACTTGCCGTTCTGATGAGGTACCTTCCGGAGCAGATGAGTCGGGTGGAGATAATGGCGGCGGCACGGCAAGTGGTTGATGCAGTCGGCGCTAAGGGACCCGGTGATAAGGGTAGAGTAATGTCTCAGCTTATGCCTCAGCTGAAAGGCAAAGCTGATGGCAGGGAAGTCAGTGAGGTAGTTGCGGCCCTGCTTGCTGGCAGCTAGGCTTTGCGGGGCAGGCGCGACATTCGAGTTGTGACACAATGGCGGTAGAAGGACACCGCCATTATTCTTTACAGTATGGGATTTGGAGTCGCTTGTTTCCCCGGCACCGTTGGCCACTGAGACTGTGGCTGTGCTTTTGACGCTTCACTCCCCGGACTGACGTCTTGGTGACTGGAGGCCGGTAATGAATGTCTCTAAGGAAATTCTAGATGAAGTTGCCTTAACTGAAAAGGAATATGAGCTGATTGTGCAGCAGCTGGGGCGAGAGCCTGGTGAGGTCGAGCTGGGGATGTTCGGCTCGTTGTGGAGCGAACATTGCGGCTACAAGCACTCCAAGCTCTTACTCAAGCTTCTCCCTTCCCGAGGCAAAAATATCGTGGTGAGTCGGGGGGAAGAAAATGCCGGGGTGGTGGATATCGGCGATGGACAGGTGGCGGTAATGAAGATAGAGTCCCACAACCACCCCTCGGCGATTGACCCGTATCAGGGTGCAGCCACAGCGGCAGGCGGTGTTATAAGGGATATCCTTACCATGGGTGCCCGTCCTGTAGCTTTGCTCAACTCTCTTCGCTTTGGTCCTCTGACCGAATCGAATAATCGTTGCCTGCTCAACGGAGTTGTGGCTGGTCTTGCCGACTATGGCAACTGCCTGGGCATACCTGGTGTGGGCGGCGAGGTGTTTTTTGCCGATAGGTATACGGGTAACCCGCTAGTGAATGGCCTGTGTCTGGGCATTTGTGAAAAAGATAAGCTGGTCAGAGCCAGAGCCAGTGGTGAAGGTAACTTGCTGATGGTCGTGGGGGCTGACACGGGTCGTGACGGGATTCACGGCGCTTCCGGTCTGGCATCGCGTGCGTTTGGGGATGAGCGAGAGACGAAGTCAGTAGTTCCGACCGGTAATCCTGCTCTGGAGAAACTGCTCATCGAAGCCTGCCTTGAACTGGCGCAGACTGATTGGATTGTAGGCATGCAGGACCTGGGGGCTGCTGGGTTAACAAGCTCTACGGTGGAGTGTGCGGCTAGAGGCGGGAGCGGAGTGGAAATAGACGTGCTTAAGGTACGTCGTCGGGAAGAGAATATGACCCCCTACGAGGTAATGCTCTCGGAGTCGCAGGAGAGAATGCTGGTGATTGTGAAGAAGGGTTGTGAGGAAAAGGTGAAAGCCCTGCTTGATCGCTGGGGAATTCATTCCGATATCATCGGTCGGGTCACCAATACTGGATTAGCCGTGGTTAAAGAGGGGGGAGAGGTTGTCGCTGAGGTTCCCGTGAATCTGCTGGTCACCCCACCCCTCTATCGCCAGCGTAGTAAGAAGCCACCATGGCTTGCAGACCTTCAATCCTTCGATGTGAATGACATCGCTGACCTGAAGCCCAGGCAATGCAATTCTGTTTTGCTCCGTTTGCTGGCCTCTCCCAATATTGCCAGCCGCGAGTGCATCTATCGCCGGTATGACTCTCAGGCGATGGGTCCCGATGGAATCGGGACTGTGGTTCCTCCGGGCAGCGATGCCGCTGTTTTGCGCATCAAAGGAGCCAAGAAAGGTATTTCCTTAACTGTCGATGGCAATGGACGGTATTGCTATGTTGATCCCTTCCTGGGTGGGGTGATTGCTGTGGCTGAGGCTGCTCGGAATTTGGTCTGTAGTGGGGCTGAACCTGTAGCTCTTACCGATTGTCTCAACTTCGGTAATCCTGAAAAGGCTGACGTTTATTACCAGTTGAAAGAGTGCATAAAGGGTATGGCTCGGGCTTGTCGGGAACTCAAGGTTCCCGTAATAAGTGGCAATGTTAGCCTTTACAATGAGAGCAAGGGCGAAGCTATCTATCCCACTCCAGTAGTAGGCATGCTGGGGATTGTCGAAGATATAGGCAGGCATTGCACGATGTCTTTCAAAAAAGAGGGTGACCTGGTCTTTCTGCTGGGCGAGCCCCGTGCCTTGACCGGCATCTCTCCACGCCGATCTCATCGGGGCTCCAACGGCCTTGGTGCTAGTGAATATATGGCACTCATACACGGCTTGGTGAGAGGGAAGCCCGGCATTGATCTGGATATGGAGAAAAGGGTGCAGCGCTGTTGTCTGGAGGCTATAAGGCAGGGCGTCGTCAATTCGGCCCACGATTGTTCCGAAGGCGGCTTCCTGGTAGCCATTGCCGAAAGTTGCATTACCGGCGATATTGGCTTTAAGGGCGAGAGCTGGAAGGTGAAAGGAAGGCTGGATTCCGCTTTCTTTGGGGAGCATCAATCACGGATCGTAGTGTCGATATCGGCCAATTCGGCAGCCAAATTGAGCAAGGTGGCCAGAAAATGGCAGGTGCCCCTGACTTTGCTGGGGAGAGTGGGTGGGAAACGCCTGGTCGTTAGGGGCTATGTCGACGTGCCTCTGCGCAAAGTGGCAGCAGCCTGGCGGGACGGCCTCAAGCGGTCATTGGTAGAGTCCGAAGACCGAAAATAGAAGGGCAAGAGTATTGTTTCGCAGTTGGCATTGTGATTCTTGCCCTTTGATATCCATAGCTAATCGCATAATCTCGGATGGAAATCCTCTCGCTTGCCTCCTGCGATAGCATGTTTTCACTCCTTCTGTCATTGCAGGTGAAGCCCAACAACTTCATAGGTCTCAGGACATAATCTTATGGATCTTAGGTCTGCGCCCGTGAGTATTGATGCTTGTAAGGCGAAGTCATCCCGATTCCATCTGGGTTTCCCTTGAGGGCATGATGCCCGGTAACGGCGCCCGAGCCTATCAGCAGTTTGGCTTTCGTATTCTCATCATATTATCTTGCCGAGCACTCAGTGCGCTGAGTGTTCGGTCGCCTATACCGTAGATTTGAAAGAAGCCTGCCAGCAGATAAAGGAAGGGGAATATCAGTTACCCTGCCCACGAAATGGTCCGCACACAGAAGTGGTCAGGCTTGTTGCCGATGCCCGGGACAGAATGCCAAGCGAATCGACCAATCCCCCCAGGGTCGCTGCTCCGTTGGTCATGTATCCGCTGGACTGACTGATTTTTCAGTAAAGACTATCTATAGCTTCACCGCCTTAGCACTGTAAATACCAGGCAGGCCACGTATCTCCTGTAGCTGCTCTTCACCCAGTGGTTCATCGAGAGCTAAAATCATGAGGGCCTTGCCCCTGGGCCGGAGTCTGCTCAAGTGCATGAAACTGATGTCAATCTCAGCCTTGGCGGTTATGTTGCCGATGATGCCAACGAGGCCGGGTCGGTCGAGATGGTCGCAGAAGAAGAAATGTCCTCCGGTGGGCACGATATCCATCCAGAAGTCATTGACCTGGACGAGGCGGCTCTCGCCATGCCTTACTGTGCCCGATATTGTGGTGGTTCCAGCAGTTGTATTGACCTGCAGGGTGAGCAAGTTGGCGTAGTTCTCACAGGTGATCTCTTTCTCTTCGCTGATCTTCAGGCCGCGCTGGGCGGCGACAAGACCGACGTTGACCAGGTTGATTCTCTCCTCACTCGCCTGCTGTAGGAGGCCGCTGATGAGGGCCGTCTTAACGGGGTTGCAGTCGTAGTTGGCTATTCCACCGCCATACTTGATGTGTGTTGAGATTATCTGTCCCTCCATTAGTTGACTGGCAAGGTTGCCGATAGTGGAAGCTACCGTCATAAATGGCACCAGTTCGGGAGGTATGTGGGGGGCATTAACTGCGTATTTGCTGAACCGTCCTTGAAGCACAGCCAGGACTTCTTCAGCAACGTCCCTGGCTACGCTGGTCTGAGCCTCAACTGTAGAGGCGCCCAGATGCGGGGTAACGATTATCTTGTCCTCTTCAAATAGAGGACCATCTATTGCTGGTTCACGTGTAAAGACGTCAAAGGCAGCGCCTGCTAGCTTCCCGGTCTTGATTGCGCTGACCACTGCTTCCTCGTCGATCAACCCGCCCCGGGCACAATTGATAATCCGAGCCGTGGGCTTCATCTTTTCCAGTTCCTTGCCTCCAATCAACTTCTCGGTAGCTGGCGTCAGCGGCACATGAAGAGTGATGAAATCGGCCTCCCTGAGAAGCTGGTCCAGGGACACTAACTCTACTTCGAGGTTACGGGCATGGTCTTCAGAGACGAACGGGTCGTGGGCGATAACGTGCATTTCGAAGGCCTGGACCCGCTTCGCTACTTGAGAGCCTACGTTGCCGATGCCGACTATGCCCAGTGTCTTACCCCTCAGTTCGGTACCGACCATATCCTCTCTTCGCCATTGGCCTGATTTGAGGTGTTTATTTGCCTGTGGTATGTTCCGTGCCAGAGCGAGCATGAGAGCGACGGCATGTTCTGCCGTAGCCACAACGTTGCCCGTGGGGGCATTGACCACCACAATGCCCCTCTTGGTAGCGGCATCGACGTCGATGTTATCGATGCCCACTCCTACCCGCCCAATCACCTTGAGTTTTTGGCCGAGTCCAATAAGGCTCGCGTCTACTTGAGTGCGGCTACGCACAATCAAGGCGTCGTACTTGTTGATTATGGCGGCCAGTTGACCAGGTTCCAGGTCGGTCTGGATATCTACCTGGGCATAGCTACACAGGAGCTGTATTCCTGCGTCAGCTATCCGGTCAGTGACCAAAACCTTCATCTTCTAGGTTTCACCTCGGAGGTTCTTCGCTCCGCTCAGGATGACGATAGGCAGACGGTAGAGCTTTCTTCAGCGCTTCCAGTACTGACTTGATGTCATCCTCGCTTACGAAGC
>SOJB01000124.1 GCA_004376695.1 Dehalococcoidia bacterium
TCCCACGGCTTGCCCAGCCCCATATCGTTGGCGATAATTTTGTAGCAGTTGTAAGCCGGGCTTGCCCCCGAAGCGGCCAGGTGCCAGGCGACGCCGGTGGCATAAATGTTCTTTATTGGGGTCCTGTGGTTTGCCAGCTCTGGGGTAGGCCTGTTCTCGAAAAACTGATATGAGACATGATCGATAACGATCATGTTACCGTTGGGAGCCATGTTCAGCAACAGGCAGGCGTCATAGGGGCTGTTATAGTCGCAGCCGATGATGTTGTCCCAGTTCATGTTGGGAGCATACCTCTTCCAGATGCTAATCAGTTCTTCAGCGTACCGCTTTTTTATTTCCAGCCATTCCCTCTCGGTATAAGCAGTGGCGGGAGGCGCAATTTGCTCGTGACCGGCGATATGATACCCTGTAGGCGCGTAAGAGGGGTCAGCCAGGCTGTGGCACCAGACGACGGGACAATAGTCCTCAATGGGAGGCCACTTGCCCAGCCTGGTATAGTAGCACTCCCGGGCTATATGCTCGGGATCGGCATCCTCTGCCAGCCCTAGCCACATGCACTCATTTATATCTGGGTTGAACGCTGCCGCTTCATACTGTGGCGCCTCATGGATAGCGAAGCTGTACCACATTAGGCAGGCGAACTTAGACTCAAGAAGCTCCACGCGGCGCAGGGCTTTATAGTCAAAATGCTCTCTACCGATCAATTCGAAGGCGAGTTGCTGCGGGCTTAAGGTGCTCACCACCAGCCTTCTCGCCTTGATCTCAGAGCCATCGGCGAGGCGGATGCCCTTGGCTTCGCCATTCTCGATGATGATCTTGTCCACATGGCAATGGGTGAAGAACTTGCACCCGTCGCGGACCAGTATCTTATGGGCAGCGTGAGCTATCTGGTGGGTTCCCCCTCTGACGAAACTTATAGTAGGCAATGTTGAAGCCTCGCCCAGTGCTACCATTCCCAACCCAGGTTGATTAACATCGAATGCCGAAGAAAGAGCGAATCTGACGGCACAGTACTGCAACTCCGGGCTTTCCCAGAATTCACGTGCTACGCGCATAAAGTTGGATGCCAGGACCAGCGAATCCGGTTCAACCCCGGCTTCCACCAGTAGTGGATATACAGCCAGTTGCCTCTCAAACATCTCGGGCGTCCCGCGAAGCTCCGCGGGATTGAATAGCATATCCATCTCCACCCTTTGCATTGATTCCTCACCCCAATTTTTCCGCAGTTTAAGCCACTTCTCGGCATCCCTTTCTGAGAAGCGGGCAATCTCCTTAGCGGTACGCTCCTGGTTAGGGTCATGTTTCTCACTGTAGATGGCAAGGCAGGTCTGATTATTTCTGAAGACGGCGCCGTCGCTGCAAAGGTGTTGATCGATCTGGGCTCCATAGTCCCAATACTCAGGAAAATCGCGCCAAAGCGGAAGGTGATACCAGGGCAACTGTATCACAGCGTGGGTGTTGCCGCGAAAACCCGGCGCAGCGATCTCCTCGGTGGTCAAGCCACCGCCGAGTTCATGCCTCCGCTCAAAGACACCGACGCTCATGCCGGCATACTTGACCAGGTACATGGCCACGTAAAGGGCTTGGTTCCCACCGCCAATTATAACCGCATCAAACGTTTCATC
>SOJB01000142.1 GCA_004376695.1 Dehalococcoidia bacterium
CCTGTTGAATCGTATCCCCCAAATCGTGACCTGTCAATTTGGAATGATCCGGCCAGGGTGTACTGTGCTGAAGGCACCCTGACCACGATTCGATCCCAGAGACACCACTTATACGGACAGGCACAGGCCTACCGCATTTCACAGTCAGCCATGCTGGTGGGTCCGAATTTAGCTTACTTGAGTATGAGCGGGCTCCGCCCGAACTGTAGGCGGCCAACAATAGCAACTTGTTGTGGACCTGAGTCCTGGCTACCGCTGAGGAGAGGGGGAAGACTCACCCCCTCTCCTCAGGCAGGTTCTGCCTCACTGGCTGGTCAGTCGCCTGGTGCATCGGAAGCATCAGGCGCACAACATGGATCAGGTCAGGGCTGAAGACCTCTATCCCACATCATGCCGCCTCTATGAACATGTCCGCCGAGCCCCGGTAATGGTAGTTTGATGTCGGGTCGCGACTGCCACCATTCCAGGAAGTGGTCGGCTTCTTCCTGCGTAATATGGCCCTCGTCTACGAGATTTTGCAGCCGGTTCTTCAGAGCTTCTTCCTGCATTTCCCTTCGAGCCTGGCCCAGAGCAGCTATTAGTTGGTCTGAGTCGATAGCCACGCCTGTCTCCTCTTCGTAGATGGCGCAAGCTCTGTCGAGAAGCACGTGATACCGACCGACGGTTTGGGCCTGGTCTTCAACATTGGTTGAGCTATCGTCGGCAAGAGCAACCAATCCCCCAACGATACTTCCTATCAGCAGGACTGACAGCAGCAGGGCTGGAATGAACCACTTACGTCTCCACATTGGCATATCACCTCCTTTCTATTTTTTCTACTGGCGGGGACATCCTTCCCTCTCGCATATTAATCGACCTTTACTTGATGGCACGTCTCATCGCTCTCTCCAGTCAGTCCCCCATCAGCGCGAATCAAGCTTAGCACGGCAACATGAACGCACCATGAACCGGGAGTGAACGGCAGAAACAACATTCACTGGAACGATTTCATCTCATGTTCATCTTGGTGTAATATGATTGCTTTGGGGAGTCTGTCATGCGGATTCTGGTCGTTGATGATGATCGTCGACTCTGCGCCGTCATCAGGCGCGGGCTTCTGGAGGAAAGCTACGCTGTTGACCTGGCCTACGACGGAGAGGACGGAGAATACCTTGCCGAGGTCAATCCCTATGACCTTATCATCCTGGACATCATGTTGCCCGTTAAAGACGGCATCGAAGTCTGCCGGGAGCTTCGCGCCAAGAAGATCAGTACCCCCATCTTGATGTTAACCGCCAAAGATGCAGTGGAAGACCGAGTTAAGGGACTGGATACAGGAGCCGACGATTATCTGGTCAAACCTTTTGCCTTCAGTGAGCTTCTGGCCCGGGTCCGGGCCCTCCTGCGGCGAGAAGGAACGTCCAAATCGCCAGAGCTGCGCGTAGGAGACCTCGTTTTGAACACTCTTACCCGCCAGGTCAACCGAGGGCAGAGACCTATTGAATTGACCACTAAGGAATACGTCATCCTGGAGTACCTCATGCGCCATCCCAAAGTGGTAGTCACCCGGACCATGATCGAGGAACATGCCTGGGATTACGATTTCGATAGCCTGTCCAATCTGGTGGACGTTTACATTCG
>SOJB01000040.1 GCA_004376695.1 Dehalococcoidia bacterium
GAGATTCTATCACAGTTACGTAACTCACCCAAACCATGCTGCAGAGCTATGACCTCCTCGAAGTGGAGCCAATCGAACGCCGGGCGATTCTGGGGAAGCAGAGCAGCATGAGCCGCACGTATGCCTTTTATGTAGATGGGGTCATCCGTGTATTTCGTGGCCTGGTTAGCGGGCGCCAGGATGGCTGCGGTGCTGCCATCGCTATTGCCGCAGCAATAGAAGAGACCTAGGGGCCAGGCTATGATGGGAGCGTTCAGCACCTGTTCCAGGGTTATCCGGTTGCGGAAATGAGACTTGGGGCAAAGGCTACCATTGTAATGGTTCTTAACCGCAATCTTGGCAATGGTGCGTTTGCCTTCCTCAGGGCTGAGTCCGTATGTGTGGAAACACCGAGTGGCAATCATGCCGAACGAGCCCGGGGCAGTGCGGCCCGCCTCCAGCACTGTGGTCATGCCCCGGCCAGTTCCCAGGCCAGGAAAGCCAGTATCCTTGAGTTTCTCCACACCCAGTGCCAGAACTAAGTCGTACATGCCGCAGGCGACACCAAAGCAGGCGTTTCTCAAAGCCTCATGTCCTGTGATGCACCAGTTTTCCACTCTGGTCATGGGTATACCGTGCAATTTCAAGGGTCCCGCTAGATGGGTGCAGCCGATGCCAACCACTGGTTGGGTGACGCTCCCATACCAGCAAGGCTGGATATCCCTGGGGTCGACCCCTGCATCTTCTAGGCCTCATAGGCAGCCTCTATCACCAGGTCATCAAGGCCAGCGTGCCATCTCTCGCCAAATCTAGTGCAGCCCCTACCGACAATGGCAACTTCGTCCTTTATGCTCTCCATTTGCCTATCCTTCTACGGTCAATGGTTCACAATCCTTCCTTTTCTTTCCCTTCATAGACCCCGGGGAAAGTCTCCTTCCTCCTGAATCTTTGCCACTCCGGTTTTTCTTTCCGCCAGAATGCATTCTTCCAGTGCTCGGCTTCCTCCGAAGCGTAGTATTTCCAGAGATACCGTGACGAAACTGCTTCTATGCCCCGCATATAGGTGGTGGCAGCGTTAAAGCATGCTTTGATACCAGCTATAGCCCCTGGGCTTTTCTCCAGTATTTCATCGCACCATTTATCCACCTCTCCTTCCAGTTTATCTGCCGGTACTACCTTGTTCACCAACCCCATCTCCAAGGCTTCTTTGGCAGTATATCTGCGGCAGAGATACCACATTTCCCTGGCTTTCTTCTCTCCTACCACCATCATGAGATCAACGACACCGAGGCCCGGGTCGAAACTTCCCACTAGGGGGCCAACCTGCCCAAATACCGCGTTTTCCGAAGCAATGGAGAGGTCACACATCTGTTGATAGACTTGCCCCCCTCCTATGGCATAACCGTTCACTGCCGCGATAACTGGCTTGGGCATCTCTCGTATCAGGGTCTTGACCCTCAAATCCTTTTCCAGCATCCCCTTTCGATAGCCGGCTTTCGCTTCCCTGGCATCCCCGCCAGTGCAAAACGCCTTGTCGCCGGCGCCAGTAAACACCACTACGCCTACAGTATCATCACTTGCCGCATCCTCAAAAGCTCCCACTAACTCCTCTTGGGTAGAGGTAGTAAACGCATTATGTGCCTCAGGTCTATTTAGGGTTACCCTGGCTACCCCAGGCCTCTTTTCATAGATGATGTCTTTGAGCTCAAATCCCGGCACTTTTCGCCATTTTCTTGGTTCCATCGTTCCTCCTCTCATCGTGATATTTCACCTGATAGGTCGGCTTTTCCAGAAATAGTTGTACATGCCCGCACCTTCATATAACCTCCTGACTGGCGACGCCGGTGTCCCGTCTTCGTGCCAGGTTCTCACGTATGCCTGCTATTCAGCGCTATGAGGTGACAGCCACTACTGTGGCAGGCCTTGGCTTGTGTACAGCGTATTTGCCCAGCCCCGGAGTTGCCAAGAAAGAAAGCTCTCGCGCACTCCCGTCGTCCCTCACGCAGGGTTCCCCCATCCAGGCAGACCTGACCAGCAGTGAGCGCAACCTGTGATGATACCCTGACACTAACTCGAATCTGTAACCGCTATTCCAGAGACAGTATCCGGTTGCAGCTACTACACTGGACTATATTACCAGCCTTAGCTTTCTGCCATTGACTCGTAGGCACGGTGATGTGGCATCCCTGGCATCTTCCACGCTCTATCTTGACGACAGCCAGTTCTTTGGTCAGCCTGATTCGTTCATAAAGGTCGAGGACTTCAGAGTCGATCTGCTTGGCCAGCCCAGCACGGGTCTCCCCAAGCCTGCCAAGCACAGTTTCAACTTCGCTTTTCCTTAGCCCCAGGGTTTCTTGCCTCTGTTGCCATTCTTCCTTCAATTGCTCGAACTCCTCTGCGCTGGCATTTACTCTGGCTGCTGTCTCCTCGGCCTGGCTCATTAACCCTAGTAAAGGATCTTCTTTCCGGCTAATCTGGCTCTTAAGCATCGCGGCTTCTTTTTCGAGGTTAACCAGTTCCTTAGGATTCTTGGTTGTGCCGCCGTAAAGCTTGCTATTGGTCTGCCTGGCTTTCTCTTGAAGATCTTCCAGTTCCCATTCTGACGTCTTTTGGCTTGTCCTTAGGTCTGCGAGTTGTTCCTTTTCTGAGGAAAGCCTGGATTCGGCGGCAACAAGGGCCTTATTATCGCTCAGCCGGTTCTTAGCCTCATCTAGCTCTTGCTGCTTCCTTTGAAGGTCCAGGTCAATCCGCTGAAGCTTATGAAGCTGCTCTGGCAAACTCATATCAGCGGTTATTGTAGAAGTGAAGTGGGAGTATTGTCAACGAGACCTCGGCACGTTCCTGTGGGAACCAGGAAGCTAAAGCTCCACAATGTTGGGTTTCACGCGGCATTTCTCGGCGGCGATAATGGCATCAATCTGGAATACAACATCATCAAGCTTATCCTGGCGGCTTGTTATGGCATAGTCGAAGAGCAGCAGGCTTTCTGCTTCCTCTTTAGCCGATTTCAACCTCAGAGCGAGATCCGTCGAAGATTCACTGAGTCGGTTCCTCAACCTCTTCTCCAGTTCTTCCATCGAAGGAGGCATAAGGAAGATGAATACTGCCTGGGGCAGGATTTTCTTGATAGTAGCGGCGCCCTGAACATCTACTTTCACTATTACATCTACCCCTCTGGACAGAGCCGAAGTGATTTCGTCTCTTGGCACGCCATAGTAGTTGCCATAGACAGTGGCCCACTCCAGAAACCCATCTTCATCTAGTACTCGTTGAAACTTCTGCCGGGAAAGGAAGTGATAGTCCTCTCCATTCTTCTCACAAGCACGCTTAGGACGCGTAGTAGCCGTAACTACATAGTGAAAGTGACGCCCTAACTCCCTCATTCTTGTGAGGATAGCATCCTTGCCTACTCCCGAAGGCCCGGAAAGAACAACCAGCAGGGGCTGAGACCCGTGGCTGCCTCTCCGCTTCACCGGAAGCTCCGACTCAAAGCTTCGGTCAGGAAGTGCACAGTTCAACTTCTTCCTCACACGGCGCGCATGCAGTGGCCAGTCTATTAGCGACGGTCTCTGCGGTCACGTGAGCCAGTATTATGTGACCAGTGTCAAACAGAATGGCGGTCTTGGCCTTTCTGCCGCGCGTGGCGTCGATCACAAGTCCCGTCTCTCTTGATTCTCGGAGGAGGCGCTTCGTCGGTTGCTGATCTACGGGAAGAAGAGCAATCACCCTGTTTACAGCGATGATACTGCCGAAACCTATGTGAACCAGTTCTGTAGCCATATTGCCTCCCAACTTAAGTCTTATAATCCGTTGCGCTGTAACTAGACAGCCTCCCTATGTTACGCTGAGCGACGCTATGGCCCTCTGAGGTTCTTCGGTCGCGGACCTTCTACTGAGCGCAGCCGAAGTGCTCTCTCAGAATGACATCAGGGGCGAGTAGTTACATTTCGTTGTGCATTTCTGTCATTGGTTCTCAGATGTTGCTTAGTGTTCAGGATTCCGTGCTCAAGACTTATCAACGCTCAGCGCTTGTTGCATATGCTGCCAAAAGGCAGGATATGATACCTGTGCTGCCTGAGCATGCTTGATAGTTGTTTCTCCTCTGCTTACCAGTGCAGCCACTGCCAAGCTCATTGCCAGTCGGTGATCAAAATGGCTGCTGACCTCCGTGCCTGACAAGGGTCGACCGCCGTATATCACCATGCCGTCCGGCAAAGGCTCGATTCTAGCTCCAAGACGAGAAAGCTCGCTTGACACAGTGGCAATCCTGTCTGACTCCTTCACCCTCAGTTCCCCGGCATCCCGGATGACAGTCTTTCCTCTGGCAACACAGGCTGCCACGGCCAGCACGGGAATCTCATCAATAAGGCGAGGGATGATATCGCCACCGACTTCTATCCCCTTTAACTCGCTAGATTCTATCACAATATCGGCTAAAGGTTCACCGGCCTCCAGGCACTGATTGTGCGTTTTCAGCCTGGCTCCCATAGCAAGGAGAACGTCGATGATTCCTGTTCGTGTTGGGTTGATTCCGCACTTCCTGACTACTATTCTGGCGTTGGGATGAACAGCCCCGGCAACCAGGAAGTAGGCCGCCGAGCTGATATCCCCCGGAACCCGCAGGCTGACGGGGGTTAGGGAACTGCTCAAAGGGAGTAAGGAAACTAGATTTCCCTGGATTTCTAAACCGGCTCCCATCAGTCTAAGTAGTCTCTCAGTATGGTCTCTGGAAAGGATTGGTTGGCGAAGGAGGGTATTGCTGCGGGCAAAAAGACCCGCGAGAAGAATCGCGGATTTGATCTGAGCACTGGGCACAGACAGAGTGAAATCTATGCCGGACAGCTTCCTGCCTTTGATGACCAAGGGGGCAAAGGAATCTCCCCCTCTGCCCGAGATATCGGCGCCCATCAACCTCAACGGCTCAATCAACCTGTCCATGGGGCGACTACGCAGGGAAACGTCGCCGGTGATGATGGAGAGGAAAGGCCGGCCGGACAGAAGACCGCCAAGCAGACGCATAGTAGTGGCACTATCCTGGGCATTGAGCACATTGGCAGCTTCTTTGAGGCCATCTTCACCTGCTCCTGAGACCAGTAGAGTGGGCGGGTCCTGCGACGCTCTGCTGTCGATTCGCACGCCCAGCGCTCTGAGGCACCTGACCGTAGCCACGCAATCTTTACCGGGACCAAAATTGCTGATCTCGGCTTCGCCTTTAGCAAGGCTATTGAGGATGACAGCCCGGTGGGAAATAGA
>SOJB01000031.1 GCA_004376695.1 Dehalococcoidia bacterium
GTCATTGAGAAGAAGAGCACCTTCGTCAAATTCCATGCCTGGCAATCCATAATGACCTTCGGTGTATTAACCGTAGCCCTCCTTATCTTAACCTGGATTCCCTTTATCGGCTGGATCCTATCGATACTTATCTGGATCCTGATGGTCGTATTGTGGGTTATCCTTCTGATACAGGCGGGAACCGGCAAGATGTGGAAGGTGCCCGGAGCGGGTGACTGGGCCGAGAAGATGGCCAACAAGTAGGATTTCAGAGTGCGCGGTGTCCCAGGCTTGATAAGGCACTGAGCTACGACTGGCTCTTAGCCGTCCCCAAAGGGGAGCTGTCTCCGGGAACTCTGCCTTCCCCATATCAATGGGGACGCTGCGGCACAGCAAAGCACAGGCTGTGGATTAAGTAACTGCTGCCCGCTCATCGCTGTCCGGTGATAATTGCAGCCCACTGCTTACCAGTTCTTCCTCATATAGCTCGAAAGAGCAGCATGTCCTCAGGCCTCGCTTCCAGTGCTTTCTCGCTTCTCATTTGCTCCGTTCCTGCGCACGTCCACAAGGCAAATCCACAAGCCTGCCCACGCACGAATCTCCGCTTATTTCATAGTCTTGCGCACCATTGGTGCAAAACCCTCTAAACCGATACGTCACGGGTGACTTGGTGCAGGGAATCTGCTTTCGGGATTACGTGGCGGGGTGGTATAATAAGCGTCAGTATATGGGTTCCGAAGTTTTCTACCGCAAGTGGCGACCGCAGACCCTTAGTGAGGTGCTGGGACAAGAGCCTGTGACTCAGACTCTGCGTCATGCGGTGGAGAGCGGGAAGATAGCTCATGCGTATCTCTTCTGCGGCCCACGAGGTACAGGCAAGACCAGCATGGCGCGCATCTTAGCCAAAGCCGTGAACTGCCCTGACCAGAGAGGCGGCGAGCCGTGCAATGCCTGCCCACTGTGTCGTTCAATCGCTGAGGGCAGGGCTCTCGATGTGATAGAGATTGATGCCGCCAGCAACCGCGGCATTGACGAAATCCGTAGTCTCAGGGAAAAGGCAAACTACGCCCCCAGCCTCGCTCGCTACAAGGTATATATCATAGACGAAGTCCACATGCTTACCGAGGCGGCCTGTAACGCCTTGCTGAAAACGTTGGAGGAGCCGCCGGGGCATGTGATTTTTGTTCTGGCTACGACAGAGGCGCACAAGGTGATAGCCACCATAGTGTCCAGATGTCAGCGGTTCAACTTCCGTCGCCTGGGGCAACCCGAGATAATGAACAAGCTCACGCTGATATGCGAGAAGGAGGGAGTCCATATCGAGCCTGATTCCTTAAGGCTTATTGCTCGTGCTGCTACCGGGAGCCTTCGTGATGCTGAGAATATTCTACAACAGATGATTGCCTACTATGGCGATGAAATTGAGCTTGATCGGGTTCAGGCGGAGCTCGGTATTAGCCGGGATTGGCGGGTCAGGCAACTAGCACAACATGTGGTGGCCAGGGATGTGGCTGCCGGGCTAAGAGTCATAAACAGCCTTGACAGCGATGGTGTTGATCTTCGTCAGTTTAATCTGGGGCTGGTAGAATACCTTCGAGGGTTGTTGCTGGTCAAATCCCGATGCGAAGAGGCTTTAGATACGACTAGCGAGGATCTAGTCGAGATGAGAAACCTTGCTGCCAATGCCACGCTCGATTACTTGCTTAGAGCGGTCAAGTCTTTCTCCAGCATAGATTTTCGAAGTGCCGATTACTCCGCTCTGCCATTGGAATTAGCTTTGCTCGATTGTGCTTTGTCTCCATACGCAGGGCAAGAACAGCTAACCACAACTCAACCTTTGGACGTAGCGGGAGGTACAGAGACAACCGAGTCCCTGGAGGAAATCGAGGCTCCTACGGCAGTGGATCCTGCCAGAGTCGGGGCTGAGGCTGCAGATGGAGAGATTGCCCCGGACTTCGATCATCTCCGCAGTCGCTGGAAGGAGTTCATCAGAGCTTTGCGGGGCGAGGGCTCCAGCGGCAATTTGGACGCCTTCTTGCGTAGCGCTTGTGACCCCGTGGCCCTTGAGGATGACATACTGGTGTTAGGTTTCTATTACTCCTTCCACAAGGAGAAAATCGAAGACGCCAAATACCGACATCTGGTGGAGAGGAAGCTCAAAGAGGTTTTCGGTCGGCCCTATAAGATAAGATGTGTTCTGATCGACCATAAGAGGGAGGTGCCCTCAGAGGCGAGGACACACAATCCGGTGGTTAAAGCTGCTCTGGAAATGGGGGCCAGGATTAGCGAGGAAGAGTTATAGCCCTGAGTAATGTCGAAGCAAAGGAGGGAGATGGACAAATCAATACTGCGCCAGGCCCAGCAACTGCAGGCAAAGCTGGCTAAAGCCCAGGAGGAATTGGGCAACATGACTGTGGAAGCTACAAGTGGAGGCGGCGCCTTCAAGGTGGTGATTGACGGACATCAGAAGGTTCGTTCCGTGGACATATCTCCCGAAGTGGTTGAGGCCAAGGATGTTGAGTTACTGCAAGATCTGGTCACGGCTGGCGTCAACGAGGCTATTACCAAGTCGCAGGAGCTTGCCAGCAAGCATCTTAGCAGCTTGACAGGTGGTCTCAATATCCCGGGGTTATTCTAGTGAGGCGTTGTCAGCTGTTAGCTCCGGGATGTCAGCCATCGGGGTCTTCGCTGGTTTCTCGCTATGCTCCAGACAGCAATAAGATAAAGGTGTAAGAAGATGAGATTTGTGGCTGAGCCTATAGCCCGACTGATTGAAGAGTTCAACAAACTGCCCGGCATCGGGCCAAAAAGCGCTCAGAGGCTCACTTATCATCTATTGCGCAACTCTGATGAAGAAGCGAGGGCCTTGGCCGAGGCGATCATAACGCTGAAGGAAAAGATAAAGGTCTGTTCGCTCTGTTTCAACAACACTGATGGCGACACCTGCCCCGTTTGTCAAGATACAGAGCGTGACCATTCCAAAATTTGTGTTGTGGAGAGACCTTCGGATATCCTTCCCCTGGAGCACACCAGGAAATACAGTGGTGTTTATCATGTGCTTCACGGAACTATCAATCCTGCGCAGGGCATCGGGCCTGAAGAGCTAAAGATTAAGGACCTTTTGACTCGTCTTCAAGATGGCTCGGTAACCGAAGTGATTATAGCAACCAATCCTAACGTAGAGAGCGAGACTATGGCTATGTATCTTCAGCGGATTATCGCGCCTCTGGGCATCCGCGTCACCCGCCTAGCTCGCGGCTTGCCCTTTGGTGCTGAACTGGAATACGCCGATGATCTAACATTGGGGCAGGCGCTGGAGAACAGGCAGGAATTCTAATAAGCCATAGATAACGGCACCTCCAAGGCAAAACAGAAACCCAGCATCAGGCAACGCTCTCACCTAACCTGAGGACCTCCCGGCTCACCAGTGTGTTATTACCGTCAGGCGCGGGATAGCACTGCTCAGCCTCTGTAGCCCGATTTGCTGACTTCGGTACCGCATGAGGAGACAGGAGATGCTATACTGTGCACCAAGATTCCGGGGAAGCTAAACAACGACAACCTGCGACCGCGTCACTTTGGCTATCCACTGAACGAGGAGAGAAGAATGAGGATGAAAGAGCAGTATATACAGGGCCTGGCCAGGATGAGGCGAAACGTCTACTTCAATGGCGAACTCATCGACCGCACAGACGAGCTACAGATGGATTGCATAAACACCATCGGCACAACATTTGATGAAGCTGCCAAGCCGGAGAACCAGGATCTGTGCACCGCCATCTCCCATCTCAGTGGCGAACGCATCAATCGCTTCACGCACATCCACCAGAACACCGATGACCTGCACAGAAAGCAAGACATGACCCGCATGCTCTGCCAGAAGGTGGGCGGATGCATCCAGAGGTGTATGGGCATCGATGCCACCAATGCCGTCTACAACGTGTCCTACGAAGCAGACAAGATGAACAACGGCGCAACCGAGTACCACGAGAACTTCAGGAAGTGGCTTATGCGCTTCCAGAGCGAAGACCTGGTAGGCTGCTGTGCTCAGACGGACGTCAAGGGCGATAGATTGCTGAGGCCCGCTGACCAGCCGGACCCCGATGCCTATTTACGGATCAAAGAGAGGCGCAGTGATGGCATCATCGTGAGCGGCTGCAAGGTCCACATCTCCGAGGCATCGGTTGCCGACGAGGTGCTGGTGGTGCCGACCCGCGCTCTGCGACCGGAGGACAAGGACTACGCCGTCGCCTTCGCCATCCCTGGTGACTGGGAAGGACTGAAACAGGTAGTCACCATCCATAATCTCAGGCCCAGGGAACACTTCAGACGCGGCTTTCAACCTGGCTCTACAGATTCTTATCTGATGTTTGATAACTGCTTTGTACCGTGGGAAAGGGTCTTCCTCGCCGGCGAATGTCAACACGGCGGCGCGCTGGCGCTCCTGTTTGCCCTGTTTCACCGCCATTCCTATTCCGGCTGCAAGCCGGCTATCGGAGACATAATCCTGGGAACCGCGGCGCTTGCCGCAGAGGTGAACAACATCCACAAGACACCTCACGTCAGGGAGAAGCTGGCCGAGATCATCATGACCACTGAACTCGGTTATGCGGCGGGGTACACAGCATCCGCCCTTGGCAAGCCCGAGGTCTACATACCCGGAATAGGCTTCGTCCCCTACGGCCCCGGTTCCTACATACCCAATTCTATTTACTGCAACGTCGGCCGCTGCCTCACGGGTGAGGCGGTCTATCGTGAGGCGGAGATGCTCTGCGATATCGCCGGCGGCGTGGTCGCCACCTTCCCCCATGAGAACGATTTCCTGAACCCGGAGACCCGTGACCTGCTCCTGAAATACACAAAGCGCAATCCCAACATGCCAGTCGAGGACCAGGCGCAGTTATGGCGCTATTTGGGCGATATCCTCTGCTCGGCGACCGGAGGCATAAACAGCATCGGCAGTTACCATGGTGGCGGCTCACCCATCATGGAACAAATCGCCATCACAACGCAGTATGACATCGATTCCAGGAAAAAACTGGTGAAGCACATCGCCGGTATGAGCGGCGGCGACCATGATGCCCTGAGCAGAACGATGACCCAGCCAGGCAAGATGCCCGCCGGGCCTTCCAGATAGCAACAGGCAAGCTTCTCCGGAAACCTGAAGGATTTCGTGGCGTATAAGCTGGC
>SOJB01000039.1 GCA_004376695.1 Dehalococcoidia bacterium
CCTTTGAGGGGGGTGAAGGCTGCGGCAAAAGCACCCAATCCAGGCTCTTGCTGAAGAAGCTTGAGCAACAAGGCATCCCCACCATACTAACCCATGAGCCCGGAGGCACAGCTCTGGGCAACGAGATAAGAATGCTACTGAAGAGAAAACAGGGTGCGTCCATTTCGCCCCAGGCTGAGCTATTCCTCTTTGCTGCTTCGCGTGTTCAACTAGTGGCTGAGTTAGTTCGCCCTGCCCTGCAGGAGGGCAAGGCAGTCATTTGCGATCGCTTCACTTACTCGACCATAGTCTATCAGGGCTACGGGCGAGGACTTGATCTGGCCACTGTAGGTATGGTCAACACTATGGCAACAGGCAACCTTAAGCCAGACCTCACAATCCTTCTGGATATGCCATCTGAACAAGGACTGGAACGCAGGCGCAGCTCGAAAGACCGCTTTGAGCTAGAGGATCTGTCGTTTCACCATCGAGTAAGAGAGGGCTATCTCAAGATGGCGGCCGCTGAGCCTGACCGCTGGTTGCTGATAGATGCCTCATTAGCCAAAGCTAAGATTGCTGAGATTGTCTGGGACAAGGTGCGCAAGTTATGGCATCCATCCTTGTGAGATCGGGAGATACATGTCACGACCGCCAGACCTTGGTCACGAAAGCGAGCTTAGATCACTTGGCTATGAATTGATCGCCGGTATCGATGAAGTTGGGCGGGGAGCCCTTGCCGGCCCAGTCGTCGCCGGCGCTGTTATCCTGCCCCTTCTGGCAGACCTTCCCTGGTTCGAACTGGTTCGGGACAGCAAGGAGTTGAATTCCAGGAAGCGCGAATCCCTCTTTGAGGTGATCAGAAAGGAGGCGGTAGCTGTAGGCATCGGCATCGTCTCCCATCAGGTGATTGACTCAGTGAATATCCTCAAGGCAACCAAGCTGGCTATGATACAAGCAGTGGAGAAACTGCCCAAGAAACCGAACTTTCTCCTCATTGATAGACTAGGTCTGTCTCAGTGTCCCGTCCCCCAAATGGGGATAACCAGAGGTGACAAAACGTGTCTCTCCATCGCCTGTGCGTCTATCATAGCCAAGGTTACCAGAGACCACATAATGGAAGACCTTGACCAGATCTATCCTGGCTATGGATTTGCTCGGCACAAGGGCTATGGAACAAGAAGACACGTATCCTGTCTGCGGGAGCTCGGCCCCTCACCGGTTCACCGTCTATACTTCTCTCCTGTCAGGAATGTAACTAGAGTCCAAAGCCGTAGCCCTTGGGCTTCCCCTAACTCTGAGGTCCGTGTCGCTCATCATGCTGAGGGAGCGCACCGAGCGGAGGGCATCTTTCAGGGTAGACTTGCTCATGAATCAGATGATGAACCGTCAAGAAGTCGGTAAACTGGGCGAGAAGGCAGCCCAGAAGTTCCTCAAAAAGCGCGGCTACCGTATCCGCGAGACGGGTTTTCGTTGCCATCATGGGGAAATCGATATCATTGCTCAGCAGAAGGACTGGCTTGTCTTTGTCGAGGTGCGAGCCAAGAGTAGTTTGGATTTCGGTACTCCAGAGGAATCACTGACACAGTCCAAAAAGAGAAGACTCATCGCTACAGCTCTGACCTATACCAATACCCACGGGGACCTCCCTTCTCTATGGCGTATAGATGTGATAGCCATAGAACTCGATGACAAAGGCAGGATCAGGCGCATCGAACACATCGAAAACGCGATCGAGCAGGACTATCCATTTACCGGGTGACTCTTACGCAGTGCCAGATGAGATTCCGAACAAGCGGACCATCACCCAGGAGGAATAGAGAATGCTAGACATCCCTGCACTCAGGAAGGATACCCTCCATACCGTCATGCTCCAGCAGTTGTATAGCCTTAATTACATGTGGATGAGGTTCGAGTTCTTCATACGGACGAAAGCTCCCCAGGAATTCGGGACTGAGGAGTATTATCAACTCTATGAGGACTATGGTCTGCATGAAGCCGGACGATTGGCCAAAGCTCTGGGGTTTCCGCGAGAAGGAATCAAGGACCTGATCAGATTCTTGGAGCATTCTCACTGGGCTGTTTTTGAGAACATCGAAATCGCGGAGCTGGCTACAAACAGTTTCACAATGCGTACGCTCGATTGTTCAGCGCAAAAGGCAGCGAAGAAATGGGGGATGGAATACTATGACTGCGGGACAGGGGCCCTGCGGGTTCGCAGCGGTTTCTTCAGGGGCCTTAACCCCAGGGCCAAGGTCCAGAGGATTCTTACCCCGGGTGAAGCCAGACCTGAATGTACACCTGCAAACGTCTCTTGCGAGTGGCTGATTGCGTTGGAGTACGACACTTCATACCACGCTCACGAGGTGATCCGACAATCCAGCGAGGTTATCTAAGTGTTCCGGCCCGCGAATGTCTCAGTCTTCCCATCAACACAGAAGACTGTCATTCCACTAGACCCCTTCGGCTGCTATGATCAGAAGCACAGCCTGAACGGCTGGCACAAGTGTTCACAGAGCCAGGCCAGTTCGATATCCCTCATTGACAGCTTCCAGTATTCTGCGCGGCTCCGACGAATCGCCTATGCAGTATATCTCAGCCGCTTTACCTTCAAGAGCCTTGTACAAGCGTTGATTCGCCTTGTACCCGACTGCTATGATAACTGTATCTACTTCGATGATTCTCTTCTCACCGTCAGCAGTACTCAAGCGAACACTGTCTTCACCTATCTCTTCACAGGTTGCGCCGGTCACCAGGGCCACCTTTTTGCTCCTCAAACCATCGATGAGACGGCGTCTTGTCATGAACAACATGTCGCTAGCCATCCGGTCGAGTATTTCTATGATCGTCACCGTCTTTCCCTGTCCAGCCAGATAGTGCCCTGTCTCACAACCGATCATTCCGCCGCCGATGATGACAATATTCTGCCCTATTCTACCTCTGCCCGAAAGCACATCTTGAGCTGTAACCACATTTGGCCTGTCAATGCCCGGTATGACAGGCACAACAGGAGCACCTCCGGTGGCTATGACAACAGCATCCGGATTCCTCTCAGTAACCATCTCAACTGAGGCATGCGCATTAAGCTTGACTTCCACACCAGCTTGCTCAATCTGCTTGACCAGATAGTCTCTCCAGGGGAGGATATCGCCCTTGAAAGGAGGTACCGCGGCTACATTCAGTTGGCCACCCAGCTTCGCATCCTTTTCAAACAGGGTAACCTTATGCCCTCTCTGCGCTGCCACAACGGCAGCCTGCATGCCGGCCGGGCCACCACCGACCACAACCACATTCTTTGCCTTCCCCGCGTGTCTAATCTGATACTCCCTCTCCGCTCCAATCACGGGGTTGACGACGCAGATTACACTCTCGCCACGTCTGCCGACGAATAGCCGTTCAATACACTCCATACAGCCTATGCATGGGTTGACCTCATCAAGCCTTCCTTCAATCACCTTGTTGGGCAGGAACGGGTCTGCCATGAGACGCCTGCCCATGGCTACAAGGTCAGCTTTGCCCTCCTCGAGAATCCTCTCGCCAAGCTCAAGGTCCAGTCTACCCACCGCAATAACAGGCACGCTGGTCAGCTTCTTGACCTCCTCAGCCAGAGGAACCAGAAAGCCCGGAGTATCTACAATGGGAGCGGCGGTTATATAAGACCCGGCGCCGTAACCTGAAACGTGAATCGCCTGGGCGCCAGCCTCCACCACCATCGGTACCACCTGTCTGGTCTCCTCAATAGTAACCCCGTTCTCTACTCCCCATTCCTGGGCATTGAGCCTGACCCAAACAGGAAAATCCCGTCCCACCTCTTCCCTGATAGCTTGAAGTATCTCCAGCAAGAATCTGGCCTTGTTCTCGACCGAGCCACCGTATTCATCCTTGCGCTGGTTGGTAGCTGATGAGAGAAAGGCGGCGACAAGGTACTGGTGAGCACCATGAATCTCTGCCCCATCAAATCCGGCCTTCTTCGCACGTGCGGCAGCCGAGGCAAACCACTTCACCCTTTCAGTGATTTCTTCGGGAGTTAGTTCATGAGGAGGTTCTCGCAAGATGCCCATGAATCTGGCGGGTACTATGACCGCCGATGGACTCACCTGCACTACTGTGCCATCCCGATTCTCCATCGTGCAATGCATTAGCTGGATAGCTATCTTGGCGCCATGCTTATGAGCGGCGTCTGTCAGCTTCTGCCATCCCGGAATGAACTCATCGTCTCCCAGAGACGCCTGGTGAGGCATCGTGGACTGCAAACTCGGAGCGCTTCCTTCAACAATAATCAAACCTACCCCACCTCTAGCCCTTGCCTCATAGTAATCAAGCATCCGCTGACCAACAGCGCCGTCTTCCGCGGCATAGTTTGTTCCCATCGGCGGCATGACTATGCGATTCTTCAGCTGCATCTTGCCTATATTCGTTGGTTCAAAGAGCTTCTTGAATCGAGTTACAGTCATCGCTGTGGTCTCCTTCATCTAAGAAATGCATTCGGGTTTGCTCTGCCAAGTGTACCACAAAGAACGATGCCCGACGTACGCGCAGATAGGTTTGCCCCCAACTCTTGTCCAACATGACGGCAGTCTTAGCTTTGATTCAAACGTTGAGCGGTGATCGGAAGCCGAGTTCTTGACGGGAGATGAACTGGCTTGACAGCATTAGTCACAAGTACCCATAGCAATGGGTAACACGCTTCAGGGAGGACATCATAAAGAAGCTGTCACTGATTGTGGCCATTCTCGCCCTGGTCATGCTAGCGATGGGTTGCATGGACGTCGAGGGCATGATTAAGAACGCGATTGAGGGCATGCTGCAAGATCTAACGGCAACCTGCACAATCAAGGTTAGCAGCACAGTTGGTCTGAATCCCACCGGATTGAATCGTACTGGCGAGTACGAGGTGGTGAGCGCACAGTTTTGATCCAGAGATCGGGGTGGATTTCAGCACCGATTCCTATCTCGTCGAAGGCGAGGTTGCTCCCGAGGGTCCCATAGAATACACAGTTGACGCTGCCGTATCAGTCGTGCGAATGCTCCAGAAACAAGGTGAAGCTGACGCGCTGCTGAGGATTGACATTTGGAAAGGCGGCGAGTTAGTACACTGGTCCGGAACAACATCACCGTGGGGGGCTGTTCTCGTAGTTGCGTTCTCCTCATAGGA
>SOJB01000097.1 GCA_004376695.1 Dehalococcoidia bacterium
TTTCGCCGTGGAGGTAACTGATGCGAACCAAAACACCGCCACTGCCTCATTGTCTCTCAGGATCTTCGAGGGTTGTTTTATCGCCACCGCAGCCTATGGAACTGAGACAGCGAAGGAGATAGACATCCTGAGAGAGTTCAGGGACACGGTTCTGCTACCTAACAGTTTGGGTGCCAGGTTTGTCTCTTTCTATTATGAAACCAGTCCTCCCATAGCCGACTTCATCTCCCAACACGAGTTTCTCAGAACAGCGGCGAGGGTGGGCTTTGTTGACCCAATTGTGAGAATCATCAGTTGGAGCCACGATTTGTGGTCGCCGACAGGCTGATGAGCACAGCGTCGCTTCCCGAGTAAGCGACAGGGGGTGGGGCTTCCCCCACCCCCTTCGACGTCTATTCCAAACACCAACCGCCTGCTTCGTTACCGTCCTCATCTTGCGACACGAGATCCTCGGAACAGCGGTGAGGGTGAGCCTTATTGACCCAGTTGTTGCTGCCTAATGACGTGAAAGGAGAGCGCTTGCACTCACAGTAGCGGAGAATCCCAGAACAAGCACGTGTTTGCTCATAAAAGGGCATATCGTCAGGCCGAAACCGGAGGCCTTCTGTCGGCCCACGGCCGGGCCGCCTCGAGTTGCGCGGCGAGGCGAAACAGCGTGGCCTCGTCGCCGAAGCGTCCGACGAAATGCGAGCCTATCGGCAGATTCTCAGAGTTCCAGTACAGCGGCACCGACATTGCCGGTTGGCCGGTGATATTGCAGAGAGGTGTGAAAGGTATGAACTCAGCGGCACGGAAGAGGGCCTGCCATGGATTATCCGGAGGGGCAAAGAAACTGCCTAGCGGGAGAGGGGGCTGAGCAAGCGTCGGTGTGAGCAATACGTCGAAATCCAGGCAGAAGCGGGCGACTTGACGGGAGAGCCGCTGCAGAGTTGTCACCGCAATGAGATAGGCAGACGAGCTTTGCTGACGGGCTCTTTCCGCAAGAGCCCATGTCAGGGGTTCGAACTGCTCCGGGGTTGGCGCCCGTCCTGTCGCAAGTGCCATACCATCTATTGACCAGGCGGCCACGGCGGACCAGACGGAGGCAAAGGACTGCATCATCAGTTGACCGGGCAAGTCCATTTTGACCTCGATAACATCATGACCAAGCTCGGCACAGAGCTTTGCTGCATCGAACACCGCACTCACACAGTCGGGATGTATCTTCACTTCGGTGACGGGCCGGGCAGTGAAGGCGATGCGCAGTCGTCCTGGATCGGCACCCACTTCATCGATGAACGGCCGCTCGGGCTGAGGCGCCCAGTACGGGTCGCCGACATCAGGTCCTGCTGTGGCGTCCAGCAAAGAGGCGCTATCGCGCACAGTTCGAGTGATGGCGTGCTCGGCAATCAGCCCGCTCCCCATATCGCCGAAGTCGGGACCGAGAGGATTACGCGCCCGCGTCGGCTTGAGGCCGAACAGGCCGCAGCAGGAGGCAGGGATCCGAATCGATCCTCCCCCGTCGTTGCCGTGCGCCATGGGCACCAATCCGGCAGCCACTGCCACCGCCGACCCCCCGCTAGACCCGCCCGGCGTGCGGTTCCTATCCCACGGGTTGCGAGCGGGACCGTGCAGGCGCGACTCGGTGGTAGGGAGAATACCGAACTCGGGCAAGTTCGTCTTGCCCAGGATGATCAGCCCGGCGCGCTTATATCTGACAACGAGTTCCGAGTCGTGGTTGGGGACGTAATCGGAAAGAGCAGCGGACCCACATGTCATACGTACCCCGGAGTAACCTGCAATCAAGTCCTTGAGCAAGAACGGCACACCGCTGAACGGCCCCTCGGGCAGCCTGCTGGTCGCCGCAGTGCGCGCCTCTTCATACATGCTCGTGACCACCGCATTGAGAGTCGGATTGAGGCGCTCGATACGGTTGATAGCTGCCTCTACCAGCTCGATCGGCTTGAGTTCCTTGCGCCGCACCAGGTCGGCCTGGGCAGTAGCATCAAGCCATGTGACTTCATCGGGATTTACCATCCTTATCACCTCCTGCAGGATAACAGGCTATTTGGTTTCCTTTCAAAGCTAACTCTTTGTAGCCCCCACAGAGCATATGTTGTGGGCAGTGTGCCAATCCGGTTGCCGCCGAAAACGCTGACCAACATGGAATGCTACAACCAGTCGTCGCTTTCAGTCAAGGCCTCAGATGATTTGACAAATGGCCTTTTCCCTGCTATATTTCATCGGTTTTTGCGAATATTGGATCAACGGATCGGAGGTACTCCACGTGGTCATCATAGGTGAGAACATACACGTCATCGCCCAGGCAGTTTCCACAGCGCTAAGGGAAAGAGATGCCAGAGTGATCCAGGATTTGGCGAAAGCTCAGACCGAAGCTGGAGCCGATTACATCGACCTGAATGTCGGCCCCATGAAGAAAGACACCGAAGAGACCATGCAATGGTTGGTGAACGCAGTTCATGAGGTTGCTGATTTGCCTTTGTCCATAGATACTCTGAATCCTGTGGCTATGGAGGCAGGCCTGAAGGCTTGCCGGAGAAGACCTTTGCTTAACTCAGCTTCGGGGAAGACTGTCTCTAAAGAGCAGATGCTGCCTTTAGCGCAAAAACACCACTGCGATGTCGTGATTTCGGTGATGACGGATAAAGGGATGCCTCCGGATGTCGAGTCTAAGGTAGAGAGCATTATGGACACGGTTGCCCACGCCAATGAACTGGGGATTCCCAACGAAGACATCTGGGTTGACCCCATACTCCTTCCCATCAGCACCGCCGGAGAGGGCCAGCGATTCACTGTGGTGAATCTGGAGTTGATCAAGATCCTTGACGATGTGCTGCCCGGAATCAAGTCCACGGTAGGGCTTTCCAATACGTCCAATGGCGTGCCAGAGCATCTCAGACCGCATCTTAACCGTACCTACCTGGTCATGTTGGCGAGGAATAGGCTTTATTCTGCCATCGCCGATCCTCTCGATAAGGAGCTTATGAGGTTGACCAGGGGCGAAATGCCTGAGATCGTCGAACTCATCCACAAGGCTATGGACGGGGAGGACATAGACTTATCGGGTTTATCCAAAGAAGAGGTTGAGTACGTGAAGACAGCCAAGGTCCTTATGGGAGAGACCCTGTACTCTGATGCCTGGCTTGAGAGTTAAGGAGGGTAGAGAATGGAATATAAAGCGCCAGTTGAAGCGTACGCTGGGGTAGTTAGAGAGATAACCATTGGAAAAGGGAAGAAGAGCCTGAAGATCGGGGGGGAGAATGTCCTTCCCTTTCATTTTTTTGACCAGGGTTCAAACCCCAATCCGCCGAAGTTTGCGCTGGAGGTTCTTGACATGAATCCTCAGGATTGGCCGAAGCACGCGCTTGAGCCCTTACAGGATGTGATCTCCGACCCCATTCGTTGGGCTAAGAAATGCCAGGGCTTTGCGGTGGACGCCGTTTCGCTTTACCTGATGAGTACCGACCCGGCAGTCAAGGATACTCCTGCTGACAAGGCAGCGGCTTTGGCTAAAGAAGTGGGCGACGCAATAAATGTGCCTTTGATTGTCTATGGTTCAGGAGATGAAAAGAAGGATGTTGAGGTTCTTTCCAAGGTTGCGGAAGTATGTGATGGAATGAACCTCCTCATTGGCCCGGTGCTCAAGGAGAACTACGAAGCGGTGGGCAGGGCAATTCTGGATCACGGGCATACAGCTATTACCCAGAGTCCTCTGGATATCAACCTGCTTAAGGAGTTGAACGTGAAGGTTGGCAAGTTCTTTCCCTCGGACAGAATCGTGATTGACCCCCTATCTTCAGCGTTGGGCTACGGCATGGAATACAGCTTCTCTCTGATTGAAAGGGTGAAACAGATTGGTATTATCACAAGAGACAGTATGACCATGATGCCGATTATTGCCAATCTTGGTGGGGAGTGCTGGAAGACAAAACAGGCTAAGGAAAACAAGGAGCGAGGATTGCTTTGGGAAGGAATAACAGCGCTATCGCTCTTGCTGGCCGGCGCTAACATCCTTGTCTTGCGGCATCCCGAGACTTTGAGTTTAGTCAAAGAGACAATGGAGGTGAAATAGAGATGGCCATAGCGGAGAGAAAGCTACCAAGGAAACTGGAAGAGCTATACGAGCGTATTAGAGCTGAGATTCCCTGGGAGCCAGTGGGTCCCACTCCCATGCCTGACATTCCCGATCTCAGGAACTGGGACATGCGGCTGCTGAAGACATACAAGCCATTCTATGCACCCTTTTGCGACCTGTGCTGTCTATGTACCTACGGCAAATGTGACCTTACGGCAGGCAAGAGGGGAGCTTGCGGAATCGATATAGCTACTCAGCAAGCAAGAATGGTGCTTCTGGCCTGCCTGATGGGATGTTCGGCCCACGCCGCTCATGGAGCGCATATTTTGGAGCATCTAATAGAGAAGCACGGCGTGGATAAGAAGATAGACTTAGGCGGATCAATCGATATCGAAGCACCACACATCAGGACTGTCCTGGGATTGAAACCGGAGACGTTAGGGGACCTTCAAATAGCTGTAGAATATGTCTTCAAAGAGATTGCTCATCTTCTTGATTCTTGCCATACGGGACAGGAGGGAAGCGCGCTGGACTACGAGTCGAAAGCGCTGCATGCTGGCATGCTGGACCACGTTGGAATGGAGGCGGCTGATATCGCTCAAATCGTAGGGTTTGGATTTCCCACTTCAGTTGCCGATACACCCCTGGTTGATATGGGATGGGGAGCTATAGACAAAAGCAAACCGACAATTCTGGTATCAGGGCATAACCCGGCTACATCCACAGAGCTGATTGATTATCTACGAGAACACAACCTAGAGGATGAGGTTGAGGTAGCAGGCGTTTGCTGCACTGCCCTGGAGACCACCAGGTATTCAGACAGAGCTAAGATCGTCGGACCCCTCTCACGACAGCTTTTCTTCATGAGAGCCGGCATCGCCGATGTGATAATGACTGATGAGCAGTGTATCAGAACCGATACGCCTCAGGAAGCAGCCAAGGTGGGGTCAGCAGTTATCGCCTGCCTGGACAAAGCTATGTATGGACTTGAGGATGCCACTGAACTGGATACAGATGAGATAGTA
>SOJB01000137.1 GCA_004376695.1 Dehalococcoidia bacterium
CCAGAGGGATTGTATATCAACTCAGCCTGCATCGGATTCTCACCTCTGCCCAGTTTTCTCAGCCCATTTAATCCTATCCCTCGAATTGTAGCCTGTCAATTTCAGGGCTGGCCTGGCAGCAAATCCCGCGCTTGAGGCCGATCGGACACAAGCGGACCGGGCGAGAATCCATCCATCTATATCAATGTGCTATCCTTCTACGAGTACATTCTGGTGCCCCGCTCGGCTGACTCTGGATGACGTGACCAAGACCGGCGTTTCGCTCCCCTATTGCCGATAGGCCAGCATCCCCAGCGAGAGTGAGTTGCTGCTGTGAGGGTACTCGTTGACTAGAAACGATGCTGATGTTACAGTACAAAGGTTTGAGGTAAGGATGCGCTGGAAGGAGCGCATGCTCGTTGAAAGGAGAGCGACATGATTTCGTTTAGTCCCACAGAAGAACAACAGATGATTATGACCATGGTGAAGCAGTTCGCCAGCGATGAGATGCGCAAAATCTACCGGGAATGCGATGAAAGTGGTGAGATTCCTGACAGTGTCGTAGATACTGCCTGGAAGATGGGGCTTGTTTCCAGCAGTATCCCTGAGGACTGCGGCGGATTTGGCGGAGAGCGCTCAAGCATCACGGGTTCGCTGATAGGCGAGGAACTGGCCTGGGGCGATCTCTCGATCGCGATGCACATTCTCTGTCCGGCTCTGCTTGCGTATCCCATCCTGGAGATGGGTACCGAGACACAGAGGAAGAGATATCTACCATTTGTCTGTGATGAGAA
Source organism: Dehalococcoidia bacterium (assembly GCA_004376695.1). Classification (GTDB taxonomy): domain Bacteria; phylum Chloroflexota; class Dehalococcoidia; order GIF9; family AB-539-J10; genus RBG-13-51-36. The sequence goes on from SOJB01000137.1 coordinate 774, forward strand.
GTATAAGCCGGCTACTGCTGCACTTATTGAGCCGCGCTTTGGTTTTGATCCCTGCTCCCTGTCGACCACTGCCCGACCTGACGGTAATGAGTATATTCTTAACGGTGAGAAGTGCTTTGTACCGCTGGCTGCCGAGGCTGACGTGTTACTCGTCTATGCAGAGGAAGACGGCAGTGGGCAGGGTTTCATCGTTGAGAAAGGTACCAATGGGCTTTTGGTTGGCGAGCGGGAGAAGAACATGGGCATAAAAGCTCTGGCCACATATGAGCTTAGGCTAAAGGACTGCCGTGTTCCAAAGGAGAACCGGCTGGGTGGTCAAGGGGGGTGTGATTTTGGCCGTATAATGAACTGCTCACGGGTTGCGCTGTCGGCAATGGCTACAGGGGTAGCCAAGGCTGCCTTCGAATACTCGAGGGATTATGCCAAGGAGCGCGTTGCTTTCGGGGAGCCCATCGCTTCGCGCCAGGCAATCGCCTTCATGCTTGCGGAGATGGCCATTGAAATCGATGCTACCAGGTTGATGACCTGGGAGGCTGCCTGGAAGCTAGACCGAAAGGAAGAGGCAACTAAAGAAGCGTCTTTGGTCAAGGCATATGCCGATGACATGGTCCTGATGGTAACCGACCGCGCCGTGCAGATTCTGGGCGGGCATGGCTACGTCCGCGAGCATCCGGTGGAGCTTTGGCTGAGGAACGGTCGAGGATTTGTGGCTTTTGACGGCATGGCTATAGTATAGAAGGAGGTATTGCCCAATGATAGATTTCG
>SOJB01000125.1 GCA_004376695.1 Dehalococcoidia bacterium
ACGAGGTCAGCAAGCCCAGCCAGTTCCTGACGATTTCTCTGGGCATAGCAGCCAGTAGCAATAATCAAGGCTTGGGGATTTCTTCGCCTCGCCAGCCTGAGCCAGTGACGCGACTTACGGTCGGCTATATGGGTGACCGTGCAGGTATTGGCAACGCAAATATCTGCCCCGTCATCAGGTGAAACAAGTTGAAAGCCGGCCATTCTGAAACGGTTGGCCAGGGATTCTGTCTCGGCCTGATTGAGCTTGCACCCTAATGTGTAGAAAGCCACCCTCATTGCTATGAATTATATTTACTGCCCGGCCGAACGGTCAAATCATCACCTGGTTTACGGTTCTTGTGACTAGGCAGCCTCACCTGTTATTGCCAGGAGCCCCGATGGACCGGGGCGACGTGGGAATCTCGAGAAAAGGAGTGTACGACGCTTCGCTGGCAAGGGCATTTTGCTGGACATCATTCTGTGATATAGTTGACGATTCCGATCAAGGACATTAGGTTTAGGTGCATAGTTGAATCAACGAGCTCGATGGAGGATCCTGCCTTCGGCGCCGGATGAATACGTGAAGGGCTCCGCGTTGCCTCATCTGATGGCTCAACTCCTCTACAATCGGGGTGTTGGGCTGGAGGAGATTGAGCCTTTCCTGGCTGCTGACCACAGACTGGAAGGTAATCCCTTCCTGCTCCCGGATATATCACAGGCTGTGAGCAGAGTCTATGAGGCTGTGCTTTCACGGGAAAAAGTCGCCATCTACGGTGACTTCGACGTTGATGGTGTCACAGCTGTAGTCATTCTTGCCGAGGGACTGTCGAGGCTTGGTGTCGATGCAGTTATCTACATTCCTGACCGCTTCAGCGAAGGCCATGGATTGAATATGGCAGCTATAGAGAAGCTCCATGAACAGGGGGCAGATCTGGTCATCACTGTAGATTGCGGCATAACTGATCTCAGAGAGGTGAAGCGGGCTCAAGAACTGGGGATGGATATGATTATCACCGACCACCATGTCCCTTTACAGAGCCTGCCCCGAGCCACAGCTGTAGTTGACCCGAAGAGAAGGGACTCCGTGTATCCCTATCCTGATTTGGCAGGGGCCGGCGTTGCCTTTAAGTTTCTGCAGGCCGTTTTTCACAAAGATAGCAGAGAGAAATGGCTCGCCGGATTACTGGACTTGGTGGCTTTGGCCACTGTTACCGATCTGTCTCCCATGATTGGCGAGAACCGTTATCTTGTGAAGGAAGGGCTGAGAGAGCTTAACCGCAGCTCCCGCCTGGGAATTCAGGAGATGCTGAGAATAGCCGGGCTGAAGGATGGCGAACTTGATAGTGAAGATATCTCCTGGATACTGGGTCCTCGCCTCAACGCCGCCGGCAGGATGAACAATGCCTCCACCAGCTACCGGCTACTGGTCACCCGGTCGCCGGAGGAAGCTCGTCTCCTGGCTCTGGAACTGGAGGACAGGAACGCGGAGCGGCAGAAACTGAGCAGCGAGGTATTGGGCCACGCGAGGGAAAAACTGGTCGCCAAGCTGCACCTTCCGTTGCTTATGGAGGGGGACGAAAGCTACTCCATCGGCGTCATCGGGCCTGTTGCTGGCAGACTGGTGGATGAGTTCTACAGGCCCGTCATTATCGTCAACTTGGATACGGAGCTATGTAAAGGTAGCTGCCGCAGTATAGCCGAGTTCGACATCGTGTCGGCTTTAGAAAACTGCCGTGACCTGCTTACTAGCTTTGGTGGTCATGCTCGGGCCGCCGGCTTCACCGTGCCTCGTCAGAACCTGGCGCAACTGGAGGAGAGGCTTGTGGGCCTGGCTACGGATCGACTGGGTCATCTCGACCTTCGCCGCGAACTGGCAGTAGATGCTGAGCTTCCCTTATCTGCACTTGCGGGAGAGACCTTCAACGCTATGCAGAAGCTGAGCCCTTTTGGTCGGGGCAACCCGCAGCCGACCTTTCTCACCCGGCGTGTCGAGGTCATCGAGTGCCGCAACTTCGGCAAGCAGGGCGCCTGGCTGAGGCTGAAACTCAAGCAAGGCAAGGTAACGTGGCGAGCCGTAGACTTCGCGTCGCAGAGAAAAGCGAGCGAGGTTCCGCCTTACATAGATATCGTCTACAACCTGGAGAAGAGCCGGTGGAACGGGGAAGAGGTGTTGGGTCTTAACCTTCGTGACCTTGCTCCAAGCTAGACATATCAGTAGACTCAGTGCCTGACTCTTATCGGGCAGCCAGCCATAGCGAGCTGTGGAAGAGCCTGCATTATTCGTTTAGGCAATGCCCTTAGCAGTTGCAGAGGGTCTCAGATGTTCTCCGCCTCCGGGTCAGGTTGAGAGGAAGGCTCAGACCTGCGCAGTATGACAATGAGCCAGGGCAAGAATACCGCGAGTATAGCTAGATTCATGACCTGTGCCTGTTGAAGCCCGGGGACAACTAATCCGCCGTGGCGGAGGAACCTTATGCCGAAATCCCCGACGGCATAGAGGCAGAAATAGAAGAACAGAAGAGAGCCCGGCGGTCTGAATCGTCGCCGAAATCGCCACACAATGGCGAATGTTACCAGATTCCATAAGATGTGATAGATTTGGGTGGGGTAGAGCGGCACTCCCCAGTACTCGGCAGGAATGCTGGCACGGGGAGTGTATATCACAGCCCAGGGGAAAGACTGAAACGGGCTTGGCTTGCCAAAACAGCAGCCGTTCAAAGTGCAACCTATCCTGCCTATGGCTAGGCCTAAAGGTGTCCCGACGGCAACGGCATCGCCTATACGGAGCAACGTGGAGAAGCGTATTCTGATTACCGCCATATAGATCAACGCTGCCGCAATGACGCCAGCAACCATCCCGTTCTGGGCAAGGCCGGCGAAGCCGAGTATGCTTCGAGGGTTCGCCATAAAATGGTGCCAGTCACCGATTATGTAAGTGAGCCGACCTCCTATGAAGCCACCAACGATACACCAGAGGAAAAGGCTGTAGAGATCGCGCGTGATGCCCAGTCTTCTCGCTTCCCTGGGGACGATGACTATCATCAAGATGACCGCTGCAGCCATCGTGATGCCGTACCACCTCATTGTCAGGGAGCCAATGGTGAAAGCAATGGGGTCTATGCTGATAGTGAGCATATGTCTTCTCTCCTCGGTTCAGGAAAAAATAGCATTAACGAAAGCTTGAGCATCAAAAGGAGCCATATCCTGCAGTTTCTCACCAGTGCCAATATAGTGAATCGGTATGTTCAACTCGTGGCAGATGGCGAATATTATACCACCTCTGGCTGTGCCGTCCAGCTTGGCCAGGAAAATACCGGTAACGCCCACGGCTTCGGCGAAATGTTTGGCCTGGGCCAGGCCGTTTTGCCCCGTGGTAGCATCCATTACAAGCAAGACTTGATGAGGAGCAGAAGGATCATGCTTGGCTACCACTCTCTTTATCTTCTTGAGCTCTTCCATCAGATTGAACCTGGTATGAAGGCGACCGGCGGTATCGATGATCACCACCTGGGCATGGCGGTTATGCCCCGCCTGAACGGCATCATAGGCAACTGCTCCGGGGTCGCCACCGGACTGGTGGGCGATGACTTCAGCGCCTGCCTTCTCTCCCCAGTGCTTGAGTTGGTCAATAGCTGCGGCTCTGAAAGTATCCCCTGCCGCCAGGATAACTCGCTTATGCTGCGAGGTGAAACTGTAGGCCAGCTTGGCAATGCTGGTGGTCTTGCCTGAGCCATTCACGCCGACCACAAGGATGACCTGAGGAGATTTCTCTCCTTCCCGCAGCCCACCCTGAGTGCCGGGGAATTCCTCGTCGGATCTGCCCTGCCTATTATGACCTCCTTCCGTTAGGAGACTTATCATCTCTGTTTTCAAAGCTTCCCGTACCTGAGGGGCCTCTGAAAGCCTGTCAGTCTTCACCCGCTGCTTGACTTGACTCAGGAGTTTGCTTGTAGTATCTACACCAACATCAGCCGAGACAAGCAATTCCTCCAATTCCTCCCAGACCTCATCCTCGAAGGAACCCCGGTTGAAGATGTTAGCTATCTTACCGAACCACGTTTCCTTGCTTCTCTGCACTCCCAGTTCAGTCTTTCTCAACAAATCGAACAAGCTGCCTCCGCAATCATGGGCACCCGTACATAATAGCATAAGTCTGGACGGCTTTTCGGAATGCGGCCGCGTAACCTCGGCATCTCTGATTTGTCACCCCGATCCTGAATAACGTGAAGGAGAATGTTCTTTGCCCGGGGTAAGGCGGAGATGCACTCCGCCACTGCTTCGACTTACTCCTCTAATGTGGCAGTGGCGGGGCGTAGAGAGAAGAAATAGAGTTGGCCCCATCTTAGCAGGGGCAACGCATAGGGGCGGGGACAAGCCCCGCCCCTACGCTCACCAGCAGTGCTGGAGATGGTGAGCTCTTATATTCAGTCTGCAAGCTCCCAATACACCTTCACGGACGGCACGCCGAGGAAATCAAACATCATATCCTGATATACAAAAATCTCCTGCGGACCGAACTGATTGTGAATTGATAGTTCCGTGCCGAAGGCCCCGCCGTCTATGACGTAGAATACCAGATGGTCATCAGGGTTCTTGATATCCGTTACGGCAGTGGCGTGTGTCTTCTTGACGGGGTTGGCGAAGTAGGCGGGCCAGTACGCCATGACCCCTTGGTTGGTGAACTGGTCCTCGAGCCCCAGCTCCACGTCCACGGGCAAAATGTAATCGATGACCTCGTAGACCAGGAAGTGGTCGAGGTCCATCGGCGGGTCGTGGGGCCCCTTCTTGGTTGGGACAGCTAAGTAGTTCGGACCGGTCACCCACAGGTCCTGGCTCCCAAACTGGTTGTCGACCTGCACATACCACACCTGAAGCGGTGCTTCGTGGAATATCTCGTAGAACGTGAGGTGGTTGTCCGGGTCCGAGATCGGCGTCCACACTTCGCCGTGGTACTTGTGGACAGGGTTAGCAAAGAGGTAGGGCGCCGTCACATGTGCCTCGATAGTGAGGAACTGATCCTCCAGCAGCAC
>SOJB01000119.1 GCA_004376695.1 Dehalococcoidia bacterium
GGCGATTGTGAGGCTCGGAGATTCAGCTTGCGTCTTCTCTTAAACCAGGCGTTGTCCAGATGAAGCTCCATGATTGTATCACCAGTTTTCACTCTCGAGCCGTCATTCAGTATCGTGGTGGGGCCCCTGTAGCGGCGAAGGTCGAAGCAAATAATGCCGCTGCCACCGGCTTGCAGAGGTCTGATGTGATGGATCGCTCTCAGCAGTCTGTCCAGCACAGGCCACCATAGTAAGGCAAACTGAGGTGGCTGGCCTTTCGGCATTAGTCGTCTCCCTAAGTCGTATTCCAGTCCGAGAGCAGTCAACAGCATTCTACCATACAGAGCCCGGTATATCCTGAGCGTGAAGCTATCGCCCATCGAGGCAATCTTGTTTAGTTAAGAGTGGGCATTGTCCCTATCTACATTCTGTGCAACAATGGCTTACGTCTTACTATGATTGACTGGATAAACGGAGCGCTCTCCACACTGGCTGCTTCCATAAACACTAGTAATCCGGGGGGACTGGCAGCCGTATTTTTCTTGACCGTATCCGCCGACATTGGCATTCCATTTCCATTCGCACTTGACACCATCCTGTTTTTCACTACCTACAAAATGGGAGCCTTCTCATTGCCGGTGCTCCTTATCGTTACGATGTTATTGGGTGGTAGCCTGCTGGGAACGAGCATCATTTACTGGGTAAGTCGGCTACTGGGCACAAGATTCGCAAACTGGATCGGTCAACGTTCAAAATTCTTACGGAGTAATCTTGACCAATTTCAGAATACGCCAGGCAGATGGACCATCCCTGTGATAGTTGCGGCCAGGTTGACGCCGGGGTTGATGCAGGTATCATCAGTGGCTGCTGGCACAGTGGGCATCCGTTACTACCGGCTGGTGCTGGCCATCGTGTTTTCTTCGATTATCTATGATGGAACACTAATCGCCCTGGGGTCTTTGGCCAGGCTTGGCTTAAGCGATGTAAGACCTGAGCATTCCGCCTGGGTCGTCATTGGCTTCGTGGTTATAATGGCTGCAGTGTTGGTCACTATACACCTCGTGAGGCGCAGACGCCAAGTGAAACCGAACTAGCGACCGGTGTGCCCGGACAACCTGCCGAAACGGACTCTCAACCTGGCTCTGGCCTTCGCACTCTTACAAGCCAGCTTCTTTTCTCAGGATTTCAGCCTTGTCCGTTCTCTCCCAGGGCAGGTCAAGGTCTTCCCTGCCAAAATGGCCGTATGTGGCCGTCTGGCGGTAGATGGGGCGGCGCAGGTCCAAAGTCCTCATGATGGCCTCAGGGCGAAAGTCGAAATGCTTGTTAATGAGGTTTAATATGATTTCATCGGAGATTTTTCCCGTGCTGAATGCCTCGATGGACAGCGACAAGGGGTAAGCTTTTCCGATAGCATAGGCAACCTGAAGCTCGAGGTAATCGGCGAGCCCGGCCGCTACTATGTTCTTCGCGACATATCTGGCCAGGTAAGCAGCGGAGCGGTCTACCTTAGTAGGGTCTTTGC
>SOJB01000108.1 GCA_004376695.1 Dehalococcoidia bacterium
CAACACCAAGCCCGGCGCCGCACTTGGAGCAGAAGTTGTTGCCCTCAGGATTTTCTGTACCACATTTAGAGCAGAACATATTCACCTCCTTGCATCAAATCTATATTATATGTCATCAGTATGTCAATAGCCTTCCGAAGGTCTTTCGTCACCATGAACGTTAGCGCAGGGGCTACGTTTATCCTTTAGGCGGAGGCCGCCCTGAGCGGTATAAGATACCTCGCGGAGTCTGTCCTGAGTGGGACCAGATTCTTCGCTTCGCTCAGAACGACAAGAAGCGAAGGGCTCAGAACGACACCCCCCTCTGTCATTGTGAGTCCCGATTCATCGGGACGAAGCAATCTCGTGGAGGGGCATGGGATTGCCACGCATCAGCCGCAATGATAAAAAGGGAAAGGCTCTGAGTGACAGGAGGCGAAGGGTGATGTCTGTTCACAGGATTTCATCGTGTCGGAAGACCCAGGTGAGGGAAACAACGCTATCATCTTCTCCTAGGCCCATCAAGCGGGCTCCCCGGCCACCCCTGCCCTGAATTGAAACCTGCCCCATAGGAATATTCACCACGTTACCCCTAGTTGATAGCATCACTAAGGAGCCTTGCGGAGAAACAAGCCTGGACGCAACCAGGCTCCCCGTTTTCGGGCTAACTCTGTAGGCCCGAACTCCCTTGCCTCCCCTATGGTGAACGGGATAGTTCTTTATCGGAGTCAGCTTGCCGAAACCTTTTTCGCTTACGGTAAGCACATAAGCATCGGGAGAGACAATGCCCATGCCGACAACATAATCGTCAACAAGACGAATGCCGCGAACCCCGCCACTGGTTCGAGAGGCAGTCCTCAGGTTCTCAACCTTAAATCTAATAGCCTGCCCATTTCGGCTCACCAGGATAACCTCATCCTCGGCGGCGACTACGCCTGCTGAGATTAGCTCATCCTTGTTTCTGAGCCCCATAGCGATAATGCCAGTTCTCCTTATCGAGGCAAACGCACTTAGAGTAGTCTTCTTTATCACGCCACCCCTGGTGGCCATTAACAGGAACTTATCCGAAGGAAAGCCATCTATTGCCAATAACACCGTCACTTCGTCCTCTAGGTCGATAGGCAGCAGATTAACCACGGCCATCCCTTTGGTGGTGCGGGATGAATCCTCCGGAATCTCGTAGCACTTAAGACAGTAAACCTTACCGGCGCGGGTAAAGAAAAGCAGATTATCATGAGTGTCGGCAACCAGGATATGGTTCACTGTATCACGGTCCCGGACTACCATTCCGATGACGCCCTTTCCGCCACGGCGCTGTAACCGATAAGTGGCGGCAGGAATCCTCTTGATGAACCCCCGGCTGGTCAGGGTAACCACCATTGCTTCGTGAGGAACAAGGTCTTCCGTACGAAATTCCTCGATTTCCTCGGCTTCTACTACGGTTCGCCGAGGATCACCATACTTGGACTTAAGCTCCTGAGCATCTTGGGCAACGACTGATAGTACTTTCCGAGGATTGGCCAGCAAGTCTTCAAGATAGGACATATTCTTTATCACGGCGGCATATTCCTCAGTTATCTTATCCTGCTCTAGCTTAGCGAATCTGCGCAGCGGCATGTCAAGGATAGCTTGCGCTTGAATCTGCGACAGAGCAAAGGCTGCCATCAAATCGGCACGAGCGGACTCTACGGTCTGAGACTGTCGGATAATCTTGATCACCTGGTCAGCATTGTTCAGGGCGATTCTGAAGCCTTCGAGGATATGAGCCCTGTCCCTTGCCTTATCGAGTTCAAACTCAGACCTCTTTGTAATGATTTGAAAACGAAAGTCGATATAAGAAGTGAGTGCCTCTTTAAGACTGATGACCTTCGGTTGCCCATCAAGCAGGGCGACCATGTTGATAAAGAAGGCAGACTGCATTGCGGTATACTTGTAGAGGTTATTGAGAACTTGTTGAGTCTGTGCTTCTTTTCTCAATTCGATAACAATACGCATGCCTTCCCTATCCGACTCATCACGCACCTCGGCTATCCCTGATATTCTCTTCGCCTTGACCAACTCAGCTATCCTCTCTACCAAAGCTGCCTTGTTCACCTGATAGGGAAGCTCGCTGACAACTATCTGTCTCCTGCCTCCCTTGCCACTCACCTCGTTGGCTCTGGCACGAAGCACGATTCTTCCTTGCCCTGTAGCATAAGCACTGTCTATGCCCTCTCTGCCCCAGATGATGCCGGCGGTGGGAAAATCGGGGCCTTTGACCAATTCAAATAGCTCTTCCACGGTAGCCTCGGGATTATCAATGAGATAGACAATGGCATCACATATCTCGCCCAAGTTGTGGGGAGGGATATTGGTCGTCATTCCCACAGCTATGCCCGACGAACCACCGACTAATAGGTTAGGCAACCCGGCAGGTAAGACAGATGGTTCCTGGAGAGAGCCATCGAAGTTGGGGACGAAGTCGACGGTATTCTTTTCGATGTCAACCAGCATTTCCTCTGCGATCTCAGAAAGGCGAGCTTCGGTATATCTCATCGCCGCCGGTGGGTCATTGTCAATGCTGCCGAAATTGCCCTGCCCGTCAACGAGGGGATACCTCAGAGAAAAATCCTGAGCCATGCGCACCATAGCCTCATAAATCGGGGCATCTCCATGGGGGTGGTACTTCCCCATGACTTCACCGATAATGCGGGCACTCTTCTTGTATGGGCTGTTGTGGCGTAACGCGAGGCCATCCATGGCGTACAGAATGCGCCGTTGCACCGGTTTCAACCCGTCGCGCGCATCGGGCAAGGCTCGTGAGACGATCACGCTCATAGCGTAGTCCAGATAGGAGCTCTTCATCTCCTGTTCGATATCGATAGGCTTTACTATTGACACTTCTGTCAAACCTCACATTGCTCTCTCACTGTCTTCACCAACAACAGTGAAACCCTCAGGTAAGAATTCCTCTTTGCCGCCGGCGTCATCTTCTTCCTCATAATCGCCAAGGCCCAGCAAGGCCTCACCTTCATCGGCAGAGACTCCTCGCATGAGGAGTCCTTCTCCAATGCGGGTGCGCAGGTGTTCCTCAGCCTTGACAGGAAAGGAGGGGCGCCCGGCCTGGCTGGGATGCTGATACATCTCTTTGATAACTACCTGCACCGTACTGTCTTCTACATTGAGGATCGCCGCATCATAGCTGTTGCCACCTTGCATGAGCTGGACGAGGCGCAATCCCTGTCTCGGTTCCACCTCTCCCAGGTATTCTCCATCCTCACTTCTCACAATCAAGTGTTGTCCTCTCACTTCCAGGTGCACCTGGTCACCAAACGTCATTTTAGCTAATACGTTGCCCGAAGCCACATTGCGCAGGTCAACCACCCCAGCCCTGCCCATTTCAGTCATGAAGAGCTCAAGAGCAACCCTCCGAGTTGGACCTCGTGAGATCAGAATCCTATCTGAGTTGTCTCTCAGAGCTGCCATAGACTCTGACAAACTTGTCAAGCGGGCAAGATTCTTCTTAGCAATAGTGTTCTGAGGGACAAGCTCCAAGGCCCTGAAGTAGGCTTCTTTGGCTCCGCCAAAATCACCTGACTCTGTCAACGCTCGGCCAAGACGATTATAGGTCTCGGCATCAGCGGGGAATTGCTCGATTATGCGTCTGTTTATCGCTTCCGCCTCCTCCCACCTGCCCTGAAGAGCCAGGTTTATGGCTTGCTTGCTCAGTCGCTGTCTTAATCGGGCTCTTTCTTTCTCCTGATATTGGTACGACCCTATATACATTTCCATTCTACTAAACTCATGATTTCAGGCTGAAATTGTCAGTTTCCTTCTCAAGTCCGGGAGCTCTATGCAAGGCCGGAACAGCATCGTTAGATCTCAGATATGATATCGCTTATCCCTTTCTTCTGCTATCGCAGCATTGCGAGCTACGCTGGTGATCTTCTCCGCATCGATCATCGAGCTGCCACAACGCTCCTGAACTATCAGTGCCATCTGTTTGTGTTCGTTTATTCTATCAGCCTGCTCATAATATTACACCCCTGCCTGATAAAGACACCTCCGGCTGTTGCTTCTGTCTCGGTAAATCTCTTGGCCCCGCTGGCTGTAAACCCGGGTCCCCAGAGCATAAATGGGACGGGGTCAGCAACATGAGTCTGAACCTCGATCGGTGTGGCGTGGTCAGGCAGAACGAGCACCCGAAGCGCATCCTTGTCCCAGGCAAGAAGCCGACTCACAATCTCCCTGTCTACCGCCTGGATAGCTTCTGTCTTCTCTTCAACCAGGCCGGCATGAGCCGCATCGTCGGTTGCCTCTATATGGATAACTACCATATCATGTTGCTCAAGTGCCTCCAGCGCACCGACAGCCTGAGAGATGTAGTCATTGTCCGGCCCGCCAGTAACGCCAGGGATATCAAGCACCTTCATACCGACCATTTGCGCTAGGCCCCGCCTTGCCTCAATAACTAAAGCATCATATAATAGCACAGGCAAACGGGGCGTAGCGCAGTTGGTAGCGCGCAGCGTTCGGGACGCTGAGGTCGGAGGTTCAAGTCCTCTCGCCCCGATTAGCTCAGCAAAAGGCAGTGTAGCCTGCTTGTACGCAATCCCAAAACAAGAATCAAGCGGAAGGAAGCTATGGCGAAAGCTGCAATTGCTGGAGCCGCCGGCATAGTGGGCGGCTGAGGGCACAGTTCTTGTCGCCGAACTCCTCATCAGGGATGGGTATATTCCCCGGACAAGCGGCGGCGAAAGCCCGGATCCCCGCGCTCTGATATCGGATTATTCGCTCCGGGCTTGAGTGCACATCTCTTCAGCATCTGTATTGTTCAGCGGAGCGGGCTCTTTCTTTCCATACAGAGCACAGCGAAGTAGATTGGCAAGCCGAAACACACTTTCAAGGATTCTTTTCCCTGGAACAACGGTTGGTGTAGAATGTGCGAGTGAGTGAGAAGCAAAGGAAAACC
>SOJB01000098.1 GCA_004376695.1 Dehalococcoidia bacterium
GTAACCTCAACAGTATCCAATGACGTAGTTTCACGACCGGCACGACCAGTGAGTACTATAGCCAGTACTATACCGATACACACCAAGCTGACTGTTATTATCAGTGGCAGCCGTTTTTTCATTTTACTTCATACCCCCTCTCTGTTTTGACGAAGCGCTCCTTGCAGCAGCGATTCTATAGTGTCTGGCAAAAACAACTACTATGTACTACGACAGGGTCATTAGCTTCGCTTGCCTTCACCCTCTATCCCAGCATCGGCGGTTTTGTTTTCCTTGACCAGTTTGGCAAACTCATCAAGTCGGTTGCTCATGACGTTAAGCAACTCCTCTGCTGCCTCAACCTTGACAAGGACAAGCCCCCATCCACTAAAATGCCCGAAAACCAGGAGTTTATTGCCAGTATCTACGCCAAGTTCTTTCCGGGCTTCCGCGGGAATCACCAACTGCCCCCGGGGCCCAAGCACAGCAGTGCCAAAACACCTGCCTATCGCACGCATATCCCTTTGTTCCATTCTCACCTCCTGCATGACCTATGTCAGCATTGTATGATTTATCATACTAATTTGTCAAGTGGCATAAACATGACAATCCAACCATAACTCCGGAGCGGTGAATGTGGTGGCGAGGTTTATCCTCGCCCTCAGCAACCGCAAAGACCGGGACCACTCCCCGCGACCATGTCGACATATGAACGGCAGTCGGGGTAGAATTGAGTTGCCCTGTGACAGGGCCTCGCCGTGAGCGTTCGACTGAGTTCACATTGAACGCTCAGGACAAACGGGTCGCTAAACGACTTCTGGAGTTTGGGCTTGACTGGTGATGGAGGAACTTATCGAAGGGGCAAGCAAGCTGGGCATAGAATTCAGCGCCAGACAGGTGAAGCAATTTGAGCTTTACTACAGGGAACTGATCGAATGGAATAAGAGAATCAACCTCACCGCTATAACAGACTACTCCTCGGTACAGACAAAGCACTTCCTTGATTCGCTGACCATCACCCTGGCTTTGCCTGGGGAAGAGATGGAAGAACCAGGTTTCGATATTATAGACATAGGCACAGGTGCTGGCTTCCCCGGAGTGCCGCTGAAAATCGTACTCCCTCGGCCCAGGCTGGTGCTCATCGAACCCACAGCAAAAAAGACATCTTTCCTTCACCACCTCATCCGCAAACTGGAACTGGAGGATGTGGAAGTGCTCAACAGTAGGGCCGAGGAGGCAGCTCATTTACTGCCCTATCGTGAGCGCTTTTCCCTGGTTCTCTCCCGTGCCGTGGCCCTATTGCCTACCCTGGCAGAGCTAACTCTGCCCTTCTGCCGGATCGGGGGAAGATTTGTCGCTCAGAAGAAAGGCGAAATCGGCCAGGAGATAGGCGGGGCGAAAAGAGCTATTGCTCTTCTGGGAGGCAAATTGGATCACATGAAGAAGATAGAATTGAGCGAGTTCCGTGATATGCGTTATCTGGTGGTTGTTGATAAAATATCGCCTACACCGAGCAAATATCCCCGTCGTTCCGGCCTGCCGAGGCGACGGCCGATTCAGGAGGTGAACAGACATGTGGCGTAGGAGACCATGGAGATTTTACTTCGGCTTTCCGCCTATCGATTTCTACTTCCGCGGGTTCAGGCCCTTTCCCGGGAAAAAGGAGTATCTTGAGATGCTTGAAGAGTATAAGAAGGACCTGGAGAAGGAACTGAGGGAGGTAGAAAAGGAGATTGAGACAACAAAGAATGGCTTGTAGCAAAGCGCTGCACGCCCATCTCGAGCGCCGTGAATAGCCGTCATGTAGTCACCTGCACGGATTTGTTCTGTTTGCAGCAGCCGCAGGTTCGAAATCCGATATTCTAAACCCTGGACCAGCGCGAAGTTCGAATCTCAGGTGAGCTCCCACGGAACCCTCAGGGAGAGCGAACTGTCAGCGGAGCCCAGTACGTGACATTGCGGTTTGGCCTGCACGGCGTTATAATGGGAATTGATGGAAAAGGGCACCTGGAAAGTTAAGACGGGACTCGCCCAGATGCTGAAGGGCGGGGTGATTATGGACGTGGTCACCCCAGAGCACGCCAAGATTGCCGAGGAAGCTGGTGCCTGCGCTGTTATGGCATTGGAGCGCGTACCGGCAGATATCCGCGCTGCCGGTGGAGTGGCTCGCATGGCTGAGCCGACTATGATTGCGGCGATAATGGAAGCGGTGAGTATCCCCGTGATGGCCAAGTGCCGCATCGGTCACTTCGCTGAGGCTCAGGTGCTGGAAGCACTGAACGTTGATTTTATTGATGAGTCGGAGGTGCTTACTCCCGCCGATGAAAGCCACCATATCTGGAAACATGGTTTCAAGGTTCCTTTTGTCTGCGGCTGCCGGGACCTGGGTGAAGCACTGCGCCGGATTGCCGAAGGGGCGGCGATGATGCGCACCAAGGGCGAGGCTGGAACAGGCAATATCGTTGAAGCTGTGAGACACATGCGAGCGGTCCAGGATGGAGTTCGCAGGCTTCAGGTTTTGCCTGAAGAGGAGTTGGTGGCTGAGGCCAAGGCCCTCGGCGCCCCTCTGGACTTAGTAACGGAGGTGCACAAGACGGGAGAGTTGCCTGTAGTGAACTTCGCCGCCGGCGGCATAGCTACGCCTGCCGATGCTGCCTTGATGATGCAACTGGGGGCCGAAGGAGTGTTTGTTGGCTCGGCGATTTTCAAGTCCAGCAACCCCGTAGCCCGAGCGCAAGCTGTTGTCAAGGCCACCACCCACTATCAGGACCCTGCTGTTGTTGCTGAGGCATCCAAAGACCTGGGAACCGCCATGGCAGGTCTGGACATAAAAGCCATACCCGAACAGGAACTGCTCGCTGGCAGAGGATGGTAGGTGAGAATAGGTGTCATAGCTCTGCAAGGAGATTTCGCCGAGCATATAGCAGTATTGTCCCGTTGCGGTGTTGATGCCCTTCCCGTACGTTTGCCATCACAACTGGATGAACTAGATGGAATCGTAATCCCCGGGGGCGAGAGCACTACTCTCAATAGGCTTATGGCAGAATACAGCCTCATTGAGCCACTAAGAGAACTGGTTTGTCAAGGCCTGCCCGTGTGGGGAACCTGCGCCGGTATGGTGCTCCTGGCAAAGAAAGTAACCAGTTCAGCAAATGGAAGCTTAGGAATCATGAATATCGAAGTGGAGCGGAATGCCTTTGGGCGACAAACGGACAGCTTTGAATCAGAGCTCTCGATTCCGGCATTGGGTGATCGTTCGTTCCCTGGCGTCTTTGTTCGAGCTCCGATAATAAGAGCCGTGGGGGCTGGAGTAGAGATATTATGCCAATTGCGGGGCGGAGCAATAGTGGCAGCCCGGCAAGAGAACCGCCTTGTATGCTCTTTTCATCCCGAGTTAACTGACGATTTGAGATTTCACAACTATTTTCTTAGTCTTGATCGAGGAGATGCGTTTACGAAGGATAGTTACTGACGATCTGGATGCGCTGCTTGATATCTTGCCACCTCATATCGGTGAGTCACTCTACGGGCAGCCTGATCATAGCGAACTGCTGGAGGTAGTCTTAGATTTGGGGCGTCTCCCCGAAGCCCGCTTTCCTAATAGAGAATTGGTCGTCAATTCCAGTCAGGTAAGCCAGTCTGATATCGATCACATAGTGTCTCGCATCGGCGAATTCAGCGGCGATAATCGCGCCGGGATCAACCACACCCTCCACCGCATCTCAGCCATACGCAACAGAAACGGACACATAATCGGCTTGACGTGCCGCGTGGGCAGAGCGGTGTTCGGCACTGTGAAGATGATCCAAGATCTTATCGAATCGGGCAAGAGCGTCTTGCTCTTAGGGCGACCCGGCATCGGCAAAACAACAATGCTGCGGGAGGTGGCTCGAGTGCTGGCTGACGATTTCAAGAAACGTGTTATCGTAATCGACACCTCCAATGAAATCGCCGGGGATGGAGACATTCCTCATCCGGCTATCGGACATGCGCGGCGAATGCAGGTCGCTACTCCCGCTGAACAACATGCGGTAATGATTGAAGCAGTGGAAAATCACATGCCGGAGGTGATCATTATCGATGAAATAGGCACCGAGCTTGAAGCTCTAGCAGCTCGGACCATTGCTGAACGCGGAGTGCAATTGGTAGGCACAGCACATGGCAACACTCTGGAAAATCTGATAATGAATCCCACCCTCTCAGACCTCGTCGGGGGTATCCAAACGGTTACTCTGGGGGATGACGAGGCCAGGCGACGGCACACACAGAAATCCATCCTGGAACGTAAGGCTCCACCCACATTCGACATGGTGGTGGAGATTGTCGACTATTATAGGGTGACGGTGCATCCAGATGTCATCGAGGCCGTTGATGCTCTCCTGCACCAGCAACCCGCCGAGGCCGAAGCACGCTGGATGGAAGAAGACGGTGAAGTAAGAAGCGAAGCGATAACATCGTCCTTTGGGCTTGAAAATCACGAAGAGAAGCAGCAGCAGAAACAGCTGCGGTTTTATCTCTTCGGCACTAATCGGACTCGTTTGGAGCAGATCGCCAAGGAAGCACGAAAGGAACTGAGAATCGCAACGGACCTTAAGCAGACCGACCTCTTCCTTACTACACGCAGTTACTACCGCCGGAAGCCGCAGAAGATACGGGATGCCGAAGCGCTGGGCATACCGGTTTATGTCCTCAAGAGCAACAATGCGGTTCAGATGAGGCAATGCCTGGATGCCATTTATCCTCATGACACGCAGTCCACCTATGTTCATCATCTACAGCGTCTCTTAGCCGGACGCCACGATTTCAACTCCGATAGGCGGAGGGTGGAACCTGGCGGCAAGAGGAAATCGAGGTAAGCTTGAGCCTATTCATTACCTTTGAGGGGGGTGAAGGCTGCGGCAAAAGCACCCAATCCAGGCTCTTGCTGAA
>SOJB01000029.1 GCA_004376695.1 Dehalococcoidia bacterium
AGAATCCCTCCCCCTACGGTAACTCCTAATCCAGTCCTTGAATTGCGAAATCAGGCAAGATTCCCACGCATTTCTACTCTATCTCTGAAATCGACTGCAATCATCTGCTTGTCGATTGAGTGCTGGGATACCGATAGTCTCGCTTACTCTCCCATTATCTGAATGGCAATCTTCCTCGACCTGGGACGATTGTCGAAATCTACGAATACTATCTGCTGCCAGGTGCCCAGAGTCAACCTCTTATTGACAATGGGTATTACCAGAGAAGCTCCAAGCGTGGAAGCACGCACATGGGAATGGCCATTCCCATCCCCCCAGGTCTTGTCATGCTCATAAGCAATGCTCCTGGGCATCACCCGATCCCACATATTCCTGAAATCGGAAACTAGATTTGGCTCATACTCTATGGTGGTTATTCCCGCTGTTGAACCGACCACAAACAGAGTGACTATTCCGCTGTCAACCCGGGATTCCTCGACACTCTTTGCTACCTGAGAGGTTATATCGATGATGTCGCAATCGCCTCTTGATTGAAGCGTGATATCCTTGGTTACTACAGTCACAGTCTTACCTCCCTCCAAAGAGATTGCTTCGTCCCGATAGATCGGGACTCGCAATAATACAGCAGGCCGTCATATCCTTACCTCCCGCCATATGATATCCCCTAACTCAAATACCGGTCCATCGCGGCATACCCTTTTTAGGCCCTTCCTGGTATTCACGGTGCAGCCATAACAAGCGCCAAAACCGCAGCCCATCCTCACCTCAAGCGAAACCTGGCATTTGCTCAACCCGGAATTGCTTTGCCCTGCGGCTGTGTTCAGGACCGGCAATGACGTCTCTGCCATCGCCTTATACATATCTACCGGGCCACAGGCATACACGTGATCAGCCTGGTTTAGGAAATCAGGTAGGATATCGGTGACTATGCCCTTCTTACCCGTGCTACCATCTTCCGTGAGGGGAATGAACCGCACTTCTTCTGGTATTGGCTGAACATCGTCTCGATTCCATCGGGATTTCGCTTGCGATGACAGTGGAGAAGCGGTTGACGAAGAAGGCCTGTCCTCAGCGTGGCCGAAGGGGTAAAGTTGAGCAGCAGTGCTCGCGCCATGAATCAAGGTTATCTGGCGGTGTGACGAAGCCTGTCCTGAGCATCGCCCGAGGATATGCTGCATCAAGAAAACGAGCGGGGCAATGCCAATTCCCCCAGCCGCCAGCAGGAAGTGCTGCGATTCCCCCGATCTTGTCGGGGGAATGCTAAACCCTTTACCCAGGGGGCCAAGAACGTCTATCGTCTCGCCTGTTTGCCGCTGTGACAGCCAGAGCGTGCCCTTGCCTGTTAACTTAAACAGAATGGCAATCTCGCCTTCACCTGAATCCCGATCGAATCGGGACTGATGCACGCTGAAGGGACGACGGAGCGTGAAGTCTCCACAACGCAGTGTGACAAATTGCCCCGGCTGAGCTGAACGAGCCATATTTGGCGCCTCAATCCGCATGAGGTATGCGCCGGGCATGACCTCCACATTAGACGTTATGGTGCACAGGGCTTGTTCCATGGTCAAGCTCTATCATACCGCATTCCGGCTGTCACTTCCTGCCCTTCAGATACTCTCTGAGCGGCAGAACGTTGAAGGCCTGGCTGCTGTCTGCCAATGCTCCTATAACTACCCTAACAGTATCAAGCGAAGTGAAGCAGGGTATGCCTTTCTCTGCCGCGACGCGCCTGATAGCTAGCCCATCCTGCAATGGGACACGCCCGCCGGTGATGGTGTTGATCACTCCGTTCACGGAGTTATCTTGAATGACGTCAACAACGTTAGGATGTCCCTCGCCTAGCTTTTTCGTCACCATTTTTACCGGGAGCGCCACAGCCTCAATCATGGCGGCAGTTCCCTCCGTGGCACAGAGTCTGTAGCGGAGCGAATGCAATTGCTTAATCAGCGGCAGGGATTCAGCTTTGTCCCTATCTGCGATGCTGAGTAACAGACTACCCCCTTGAGGCAGCATCAATCCGGCGGCCAGAAGTGCCTTAACGAGGGCTGCTTCAAAGCTGTAGTCAATTCCCATGACCTCGCCCGTAGACTTCATCTCAGGGCCAAGGTAGCTATCCACTCCGGTCAGCTTGGACATAGAGAAGACAGGAGCTTTTATGCCGACCAGCTTCTGTCTCCTGCACAGCCCACCCTGGTAGCCTTGCGCCTGGAGGCTAATGCCGGTCATGACCTTAGCTGCAATCCTGACCATGGGCACGCCGGTAACCTTGGATATGAAGGGCACAGTTCGGCTGGCACGAGGATTGACCTCAAGCACGTATGTGGACGACTTGCCGTCTTCCGGCACGATCACCATCTGTATGTTTAGCAGGCCCCTGATCTGAAGCGCTAATGCGATCCTGGTAGCGTACTCCACCATAGTATCGACTTCACCGTTGGTCAGAGTCACTCCAGGATAAACTGCCATGGAGTCCCCGCTATGTACGCCAGCTCTTTCAATCTGCTCCATCACACCAGGAATGAGAACCCTTTCCCCATCGCAAATAGCATCCACCTCGACCTCTTTCCCCTGCAGATATTTGTCAATAAGCACAGAATGCTGACTATCTATCTCCAGAGCCAGTGTCACGTAACGAATCAACTCGCTTTCATTGTGGACAATCTCCATAGCTCTGCCGCCCAGGACATAGCTGGGTCGTACTAACACAGGAAAGCCCAGAACCTTCGCTATATTCAGAGCCTCTTCTACGGACGACACGCCGGATCCAGGGGGCTGCGGAATCCCCAACCTGTCGAGGAAGTCTTCAAAGCGACGACGGTCTTCCGCTATATCTATGGCTTCGGCAACTGAGCCAAGTATCGGGAGATTGTTGCGAGCCAAGGAATTGACAAGGTTAATGGGTGTCTGTCCACCGAGTTGGACGATACATGCCGGGGCAGAACCGTTGCCGCTCTCGTTTTCAAGTGCGTCTCGGAGACCTTCCTCATCTAAGGGTTCGAAGTAGAGGCGATCACTGGTGTCAAAATCGGTGGAAACTGTTTCGGGATTAGAGTTGATCAAAATGCTCTTTATTCCTGCTTCCCGAAGTGCCCAGGTTGAATGGACGCAGCAATAGTCAAATTCAATCCCCTGCCCGATGCGTATCGGGCCGCTGCCGATGACTACTGCCTTCTGCCCTTCCAGAGGTGCAGCTTCGTTCTCCTTTTCATAGGTGCTGTAGAAACAGGTGGTCTCAGCATCAAATTCGGCAGCGCATGTATCCACCATCTTGTACACGGGGCGAATCTGCCATTCGTGGCGAGTCCGCCTTACCTGCTCTGGCAACCTATCGGCAAGAGTGCCCACCTGCTCGTCGGAGAAGCCTAGCCTCTTCGCCTCCCGCAAAAGCTCCGGTTCCAGTGGTTCGGAAAGAAGCCTCCTCTCCATTTCCACAATATTCTTGAGTTTATGGATGAACCAGGGGTCTATGCCGGTGAGTCGAGAAAGCTCCTCAGGCACGGTTCCCCTTCGCAGCGCCGCGGTAATGGCCCACACTCTCAAGTCGTTGGGGTGAAGCGGGTAGGAAGCAGGTGACTCCCCTTTGCTCCAGGTGGGGTCTTCCCAAAGAAGGGTGCGTCTGCCGAATTCGAGGGAACGGACTGCCTTCTGTAAAGCGGCCTCAAAACATCTATCGATGGCCATCACTTCACCGGTGGCTTTCATCTGGCTGCCAATTCCTCTGTCGCCCAAAGCGAATTTGTCAAAGGGCCACCTTGGTACCTTGACTACGCAGTAATCCAGGACCGGCTCGAAAGACGCCAACGTCTTGCCAGTGACCCTATTCGGTATTTCATCAAGCCTTCTGCCTATGGCTATTTTGGCTGCCACTCGAGCAATGGGATAGCCGGTGGCTTTGCTGGCTAAGGCTGAACTACGACTGACACGCGGATTGACTTCGATTACGTAGTATTCGCTTCTTGTGGCTCCCTTGCGTTCCGGAGCCCATTTCTCTGCCACTATCGGGCTGGGGGTCAAAGCGAACTGTATGTTACAGCCGCCCTCGATTTTCAGCGCTCTTATGATTCTCAAGCTGGCCGACCTGAGCATCTGGTACTCTTTATCGTTGAGAGTCTGGCTGGGAGCTACCACGATGCTATCCCCCGTGTGCACGCCCATGGGATCGATGTTCTCCATGCAGCAGATGGTGATGCAGTTGTCGGCAGCATCGCGCATGACCTCGTATTCGATTTCCTTCCAGCCCAGGACGCACTGCTCCACCAGCACCTCATGGCTGATACTCGAACTCAGGCCATTGGCGGCGATTCGCTCAAGTTCCTTCATAGTGTGGGCGATGCCACCACCGGTGCCACCGAGGGTGTAAGAAGGGCGGATGATCAGAGGCAGACCAATGGACCTTGCCATTTCTTTGGCATCCTTCACCGACTTAACCGTGGCGCCCACAGGCACTGGTTCGCCCATGTCGACGAGAAGTTGCCTGAACAACGACCTCTCTTCAGCCTGCTTTATCGTTTCTATGGGTGTACCGAGAGACTGCACGTTATACTTGTCAAGTATTCCGGCAGTAGCTAGCTCCACCGCCATATTGAGCCCCGTTTGTCCTCCTAGGGTAGGCAATAGCCCATCGGGACGCTCCCTCTCGATTATGCGCGTCAGGACTTCCACGGTGAGTGGCTCGATATAGACGATGTCAGCGATGCCCTCGTCGGTCATGATGGTAGCCGGGTTGGAGTTCACCAGAACCGTTGTTACGCCCTCTTCTCTTAGCGCCCGGCAAGCCTGGGTCCCCGAATAGTCGAACTCCGCTGCCTGCCCGATGATTATCGGCCCTGAGCCAATGACTA
>SOJB01000087.1 GCA_004376695.1 Dehalococcoidia bacterium
TTCGTACAGGACTCCTGCGCCAGTCTGTATCAGCGAATTCGTTCAGCTCCGCCTGACCGAAAGGCTTGTTGAGTACAATTTCAACCGGCCACACCAATCCCTTGGCTATGTCGCCCCTATAGAGTATATTGAAAACAAAATCGCCAAAACACGTCCACCACTGTTACTCATGTAGTCAGCCAGCACAACCACTTGACAAGATCCCAGGGATGTGCTAGTATAACAGTGTCCCAAGTAACCGAACGAGAACTTGGTGAGTGAGGAGCTAACCGCCGAGTAGGTGGAAGCTGAAAGGTGCTGGGAGGTAAGAGGCCCGGCGCAAGGTAAGCGGAAGCAGAAAGGCAGGTGGGTGGAAACCAAGGACAGGGAAGTTACTTGGGGCAGTTTTTTGTTGCAGGGCTTCTCCGCTCTTATCACTACGACAGCCACAGCAGCCCCGGGTGAAGAAGGCGGCTAATCTGAGCTTCTTACTCCTGTAGCTGTTCGCCTTTGGTTAAGCCGGGATGGAGGATGCCAATGAAGGGCAGATTACGGTATTCTCCCCTGTAATCTAATCCGTAACCCACGACAAACTCGTCGGGAGTTTCAAAGCCGACGTAATCAAGAGGAGCATCTATCAATCGACGTGCTCTCTTGTCAAGCAGGGTGCAAACACGAAGACTAGCAGGATTGTGAGCAGAGAGATGGTCGAGAATGTAGTTCAGTGTCATGCCAGTGTCTACGATATCCTCAACCATCAGAACATGCTGCCCTGTTATGCTGCCATCAAGGTCTTTGGTTATCTTGACCACTTGACCGTCAACACCATAGTATGAGATAGCCATGAAGTCCAGAGTAACCGGAAGAGAGAGGTGCTGCATCAGGTCAGCCATGAAGCAGATAACGCCCTTCAAGATGCCTACCAGCACCAATCGCTCACCGGCGTAATCACGGGAAATGTGCCTGGCCAATGTTCTTATCCTTCGCTGAATTCGGGCATGGTTGTACAAAACTCGATCGACTCCCTCTACTTTTGCTTCGCCTAGAGGGCCGTAGCCATATTTGGCCAGCAGCCTGAGAAAATCACTTTTGGTCAGAAGCCTCACATTAACTTCCGGGTAAAGCTCTCTGAGCTGCCGCAGCTTGCGGTTCTTCTCCGTTATCAGATTCTGTTTCAGCGTAGTGAGTTCCACATAGATGTCTAGCTCTGGCAGATAGAAATCGGGAGTGAACATCTCTGCTATCTTGCCGCCTTCCCACCTGAGAGGAAAGGAGCGAGGCTCATAAAGCCATTCAATGCAGTAGAAGTCCAAAAGCTTGGCGAAATCCTCCTCGCTGGGATGGGCGAAGCGGGTCGGCCGCAGCGTAGTAGTGGGTAGCGGAGATAGTTGAGACGGTTTGCCTCGTCTCTCACTTGCCTTATAGTCTTGCGCCAACAACTGATGAAGCTCTGCTCTCTCAAAGATCACAGCGCACACGTCAGCAACACTGAAGAGGAAGTTCTTATCAGCTTCCGAGAACTGGCGATGCTCACGAGTGTAGATTCGGATCTCCCCGATAGCCTGCCCCCTTTCGAGTATAGGAACCCCGAGAATAGAGGCTATTCCCTGTGCCAGCGCTACTTGAGGATGCTGAACCCTTTCATCCTCCGTAGCATCGGCAATGAAGACCGCTCTTCCCTCAAGGATATCGGGAAGGCTTTTGCGAGCATCAAGAGGCCCCTTCTTCAGGTAGAGGTCGCTTAAGCCATACGTGCCTACAGTGATCAGGTATTCCTTCCGGGAATTCAGCGATAGGATGCGGCAGCCATTCGCCTGCATTGCCTTGGCCGTGCTTTTGGCTACCGAATTGCAGATCTTCCTCAGACCAAAAGCTGAATTGGCAGCTTTGGTTATCCGCTTAAGGGCTGAGTAATAACTACCTCTTGACCCGGCCACTTCTTTCTCACCCTATCCGCATTTGGTAAAGCCACAGCTGAGGCAAATGTTGCAGCCCTCCTGGTGAATCAGAGGGCCGCCACAATCAGGACATTGCCCGGCCCAGCTCTTAACCATCTCGGGATTCTTGGAAGGCGTAGCTGAATCAGCAGCGGTCGTCTGTCTGACGTACTTCTCCAGCACACTGGCGATGGCATCGGCACAGGACAGGACAGCATGTCCGCGCTCCCAGACAATAGAAGGGCATCTGATTCCGCGCAGGTGCTTCACAATGGAATCTGTATCTATCTCGGACCTCAGAGCCAGGGATGTGAGACGGCTAATAGCCTCAAGCTGTGCTGCGGCGCACCCTCCAGCCTTTCCTAAGGTGGAGAAGACCTCCGATATTCCCCGGTTGTCGAAATTCACTGTCACATAGATGTAGCCGCACCCGGTGTTTACTCTCTCGGTAACACCCCTGGTAACTTTAGGCCTCTTCCTGGGAGATAGCTTAGCCTCAGCCTTTTTCCCTTCAGCACTTTTGCCCCCTTCACCTACGGTGAGAACCTGGCTCTCCCGGCTTCTGTCCCGGTAAATGGTTATTCCCTTCAGTCCTGCCTGGTAAGCCAGCATATACACCTTGGCTACATCCTCGGGCGTCGCCTCGTATGGGAAATTCACCGTCTTGGATACAGCGCTATCAGTAGATTTCTGAAACGCTGCCTGCATCCTGACATGCCACTCGGGAGATATGTCATGAGCGGTGACAAAGAGCTTTTTTATGTCTTCCGGCACTCCTTCCACGTCTCTCAAGCTCTTCCCCGCAGCTAATTGCCTCATGAGATCCAGTGAATGGAACCCCCTATTCCTGGCGGTCTCCTCAAAATAAGGGTTCACTTCGACGAATTCCTCGCCGTCAAGGATATGACGCACATAGCTTAAGGCAAACAATGGTTCAATACCGCTGGAGCAATTGGCAATTATGCTCAGGCTGCCAGTAGGAGCAATGGTAGTCCGAGAAGCATTTCGAAACCGATGGCCATCGGGCCGGTCATGGACACTTCCCTCGAAAGCAGGAAAAACACCCCTCTCCTGGGCCAACTCGATTGAGGCTTGTTCTGCCTCCTGGGATATGAAACGGGCGATTTCCTCGGCCTGAGCAAGGCCTTGTTCACTGTCATAAGGGATGCCAAGTTGGATCAGCATATCGGCAAAACCCATCACCCCCAAGCCTGTCTTCCTGGTAGTTCTTGTCATCTCGGCAATCTCCGGCAGAGGAAACCGGTTGACATCGATAACATCATCAAGAAAGCGCACTGCTGGCCTGACTGTTCCGGCGAGTCTGTCATAGTCCACGCAGGGCTGCCCGTTTTGATGCATCACCATCCTGGATAGATTGATAGAGCCCAAATTGCAGGACTCGAAGGGAAGCAAGGGTTGTTCGCCACAAGGATTGGTGCTTTCTATTCTGCCCAGTTTAGGCGTGGGGTTGTGCCTGTTTATCTCATCAATGAACACGACTCCCGGGTCGCCGGTGCGCCAGGCCAGTTCAACTACCTTGTCGAATACCTCCTTTGCGTTGAGCTTACCCGTCACCTTTCCGGTTCGCGGGTTCACCAAATCATAATCGGTGCCCCTCTCGACTGCCTTCATAAACTCGTCGGTCACAGCTACAGACAGGTTGAAATTGGTTAGCGCTTCCGTATCTCCCTTGGCCTCAATAAACCTCAAGATGTCGGGATGATCGACATTGAGTATTGCCATATTGGCTCCGCGGCGCATGCCACCCTGCTTTATGACATCGGTGGTGGCATCAAATGCTCGCATGAAAGAAACGGGACCGCTAGCAATGCCACCGGTAGAACCCACTCTATCCTTTTCCGGTCTGAGTCGAGAAAAGGAAAAACCGGTGCCTCCGCCGCTTTTATGGATCAAAGCGGTGTGCTTAACTGCATCAAAAATGGACTCCATCGAATCCTCAATAGGTATGACAAAGCAAGCTGACAATTGGCCCAGCTCGCGACCGGCATTCATCAGAGTAGGCGAATTGGGCAAGAACTCCAGGTTTGCCATCAACTGATAGAATGCCTCCTCCCAAGTGGAAACGTCTGCCTCCGAATCGTAAAGCAGTTCGGCTGAGGCAATATGCTTGGCGACGCAGCGGAGTAACTCTTGAGGCGTCTCAATGACCCTCCCCTCCTCATCTTTTGTCAGGTATCTCCTTTCCAGAACCCTTACGGCATTATCACTCAGTTTGATTCCAGAAATGACCTGGCTTCTGGACTGAGGCGAGAACTCGTCTGCGGTCAACATTCTCTTCATTATTGCCCGGATCTGGGAGGAAGACACAGGCTGTGCCGTCTTCTGAGGAACCAGTTCCTCCATGCCTGGGAACGGCTGAGCTACCTCCAAGCGCTGGCTTACCTGCTCGGTGAACTTCTCCAATAGTTTCCTGTCACTTATGCCCATGGATTCGGCAGCAGCGAAAACAGCCCGAGCTACCCTGTCTCGCCCGTTAGCTTTCTCGTTCTCTTTACGACGGGTTCTAGACATCCTAGCTTACATCTTACCTTCTCTTACGACCAATCGGCGAATTCACGGCCTCAGAAGAAGGAAGCGGCAGCCGGTTTGTTAGCGGCGACTCCCCTCGGACCGCCAAGCTATCTACCTCCTGCTTCAGAACGCCGATATCAGCGAATTGCCGATAAACACTGGCAAAGCGGATGTAGGCGATGTGGTCCAGTTGCTTCAGTCCTGCCATCACCAAATCACCAATATGAGAACTGGCGACCTCCCGTCCACCCGCTTCGTATAGCTCAGCCTCGATGCTATCTACGAACTTATCGATGGCGCCTGCAGGAAGGGGGCGTTTCTCACAAGCTCTTCGAATACCCAAAGAGAGTTTATCCCGGCTGAATTCCTCACGCCGCCCGTCCCTTTTAATGACGAAGATATCATGCGGCTGTATGCGTTCATGAGTAGTAAATCGAGCGCCGCAGGCGAGGCATTTCCTTCGGCGCCTCACCATTTCATCTAAGCCCCGAGAATCTATCACCCTTGCTTCCTGCCCACCACAGTACGGACAGTTCATAGACTACTCCCACAGATTGTGGTAAAGAAACATTCTACCACTAGATGTAGTAGAATGCAATACCTCCGTGGGGAGAGGGGTAGCTAGAACTACCCCTCTCCCCTAATGAGGCTTAGGTTTACTGTCGAGATATTTTGGACGGCACTGGAGTAACCGGTGCGGCAGTCTTGGAGCCATCCTTGAGATGGGAGATGGGGAAACGCTGACCGCGGCGCAAAAACGAGGGCATGTCGAGAGCTTCGCTGCCGCCTTTTATCAGGCGTCGAAGCTCCTCGGCGCTGTATACTCCTCTGCCTTCAGTCCTAGCGAAGCCAGTAGCGATAACGGTAATCCGAACCTCGCTATCCATCTTGGGATCGAATACTACGCCAAAGACTATGTTGGCATCGGCATCCACTGCCTGGCTAATCACGTGAGCAGCCTCGTTGCACTCGAACAGGGTAAGGCTCGGGCCGCCGGTAATATTGAACAGCACCCCCGTAGCTCCGTTCACAGATACGTCGAGCAAAGGACTGGCCAGGGCAGCTTTGGCTGCTTCAGCAGCGCGGCTCTGCCCGCCGGCTTTACCCACAGACATCCAGGCTGGGCCGGAGTCCTTCATCACCGATTTGATATCGGCGAAGTCCAGATTGATCAACCCTGGAACCGTAACTACTTCAGAAATAGCCTGAACTCCCAATAGAAGAGCGTCGTCCGCTAGCCTGAAAGCACTGTCCACAGTCGTCTTGGCATCGCAGAGCTGAAGAAGGCGGTCATTGGGTATGATGATAAGAGTATCAACCTTGCCCGAAAGGTTAACCAGTCCTTCCTCGCACACTTCAGCTCGGTGCGTCCCCTCGAAGGTGAAGGGCTTGGTCACCACTGCAATTGTGAGAGCGCCACTCTGCTTAGCCACATCAGCCACGACAGGAATACCACCCGTGCCTGTGCCACCGCCCATGCCGGCAGCAATGAACACCATGTCAACGCCCTGAACGAGCTCCTCAACTACGTCACGGCTCTCTTCGGCTGCTTTGTTGCCAACCCTGTGATCGCCGCCGGCACCCAGACCTCGGGTTAGCTTCTCACCCAGTTGAATTCTTGTAGGGGCTTCAGCCAGAGCCAGCGCCTGGCCATCGGTATTCATGACTATGAAATCAACACCCTTGATCCCCTCTCGGACCATGCGGGTAATGGCATTGCAACCTGCGCCGCCAATGCCGATAGCCTTAATCCTTGCTGGACCTGGAGTATAAATTTGCTTCGCCATTCTAACCTCCTTTCACAAATCAGGCACGAAGCAGCTTCCTAATCAGACGCATGAAGCTGCTCCAACTACCGTTTCTCTTGTCTCGGTACGTTGATCCCTCTTTGCCTCTCACCTGCCATAGGACAAGTCCCAGGGTCGTAGCATAAGACGGATCATGAAGGATATCGGAAATGCCGTAGATGCCCGTGCTCAAAGGTCGGCCCATGCGCACCGGAATCCGCAACATTTGCTGCCCTAACTCGTCAAGCCCGGATAGATTGGCTGTGCCACCTGTGAGCACCAAGCCACAAGGCGCCAGGTTATGGTAATCGCTGGTGGGCATCTCCAGCAATACGAGTTGCAGCAACTCCTCCATCCGAGCCCGGATAATGGCGCATAGCTCCTTATAAGAGGCACTATGCCCATTCTCCGTACCCACCTGGACCGTCTGATCCGCCTCTTCAGCAGGTGTGACGTTGCCATATCTCTTCTTCATCTTTTCCGCAATGGTAAAAGGCAGACCCAAACCTATAGATATGTCGCTGGTCACTTGATAACCGGCTACCGGGATGATAGAGGTATGGTAGATGCTGCCGTTCTTGAATACGGCTATATCCGTGGTACCACC
Source organism: Dehalococcoidia bacterium (assembly GCA_004376695.1). Classification (GTDB taxonomy): domain Bacteria; phylum Chloroflexota; class Dehalococcoidia; order GIF9; family AB-539-J10; genus RBG-13-51-36. Next base: position 6,843 of record SOJB01000087.1, read on the forward strand.
CCCCATGTCAGCCATAATGACACCTGTGTCTCTTTCTTCCGGAGTCAATACTGCTTCTCCGCTGGCCAGAGGCTCAAGGACGAGGTCCTCAACATCAACACCGATACTGCGGACGCATTTGGCCAGGTTTTGTACCGAAGTTATTGAAGCGGTGATGATATGGGTTTCCACATCTAACCTGGACCCATGCATGCCCACCGGCTGTTTCACGCCCTCCTGTCCGTCCAGGGCATAGGAACGAGGAATAGCGTGGAGCACCTTCTTTCCCTCAGCGACAGGCAGATTGCGAGCCGCAGACAGTACCCGTTTGAGATCGTTAGTACGCACTAAGCGATCATCTCGCGGGATAGCTACAACTCCCTTGTTGTTCACACTACTTATGTGTCTGCCAGTGACCCCAACATAAGCGGAATCTATGCGTACGCCGCTGATTCTTTGAGCTTCTCTCACTGATGCTGCTATGGATTGTTTGGCTTCATCTATGTTGACGACGATGCCTTTGTGCAGGCCACGACTGGGAACGACTCCCACACCAAGAACTTCAATGTCGTCTTTCGCCTTGACACTAGCTACGATAGTGGCTATCTTGGTTGTGCCCACATCAATAGCTGAAATGATCTTCCTTGCCATTTTCACCTCCTTCTCTGATGAGAATGCTTAGTTGAGTCGCTCGGCTATCCTCAATTTGGCACTACGGCTGCGCGGATTGGATTCTATCTCCAATGAGGTAGGCTTGATAACCTTCCGTGAAATGAGCTTTAGCGTGGGTACATGCCCGCAGCGACACATCACTATTCCGGGGGGGCAGAGGCAACTGCTGGCTGCACGTCGCATGAACTGCTTGACTATGCGGTCCTCGAGGGAATGGTAACTGATGACTGTCAATCTTCCCTCGGGACGAAGAAGGTCAATAGCCTGTTTGAGAGCCGGTTCCAGATTCTGTAGCTCGCTGTTGGCCGCGATGCGCAGCGCCATGAATGTCCTTGTTGCAGGGTGGATTCTGGCACGCTTGCTGCGCAAAGCTTGCTCGACCAAGCGGGCAAGCTCCAGGGTGGTAGTAACGGGGCGGCTTTGAACGATGTGCCGCGCTATTCTCCGGCTGTGACGCTCTTCGCCATATTTTTCTATGAGCCGAGCCAACTCTTGCTCTGAGAAGGTGTTAACGATGTCAGAGGCAGTCAACCCTTGCCTGGGATCGAACCGCATGTTCAGATGAGCGTCGAGGTGGAAGCTGAAGCCGCGTTCGGCTGTATCCAGTTGCAGAGAAGAAACACCGAGGTCGAAGAGAACACCATCAACTGGATGAAAATGGTATCTCTTGCATATAGCCTCAAGGTTGACAAAGCTGTCATTAACCAGAGTAACTGCTTCGCCATAGTTACTGAGTTCGTCTTGACTTACTTCGATGGCTTCAGGATCAGCATCAATGCCCAGGAGCCTTCCCGAGGGCATGATTCTTTCGAGTATCGCCGCCGCGTGTCCTCCTAGGCCTACGGTGCAGTCGACAAAGTACCCTCCTGGCCGAGCCTGTAGCCCTTCTATAGCTTCATCAAGCAAAACAGGTATATGAATCGGCAAGGCCATGGTCAGACTCATCAACTACGCTCCTAAATCCTCCATAATCTTTGCTGCCTGCTCGTCGGCGGATATCTTCTCTACCTTCCATTCCTCTTCACTCCAGAGCTCAACGGTTCTATTCGTACCGATAACAATAGCTGTGTCGGCAATCCCGGCGTGTTCTCGCAAAGCATATGGCAGTACTATCCTGCCCTGCCCATCGAAGGAGGCGCTGGAGGCAGAGGCGAAGATGGCGCGGGTTGCTCTTCTCAAGCTAGCTCCACCAACCGCCTTAGCCGCCAGGCTTTCGGACAATTTCTCCCACTGTGCTATGGGATAAACCGTAATACATTTCTCCAGCCCTTTCGCTAACACCATGCCCGCCTTCAGTTCCCGCCTGAATTTCGGCGGAAGAGGTACTCTTCCTTTATCATCAACCTTATACGGAGACTCGCCAATGAACATATCATTCACCTCGACTTGTAATACTGCCTTTGTCTAAAGGCAAGATTTCTGCTAACGAGAGCAAGAGGCCACTTTGTCTGCTCCCAGAGCTGCCTGACCTTCCCAGCCTTACACTATTCATCATAGCCTGGCCCAGGTTGTCCTTTTTCCCCACTTTTCCCCACAATCCCATTATAAACCATATTCGTATTTTGTCAATACCTTTGGGCGCCTATTTGCTTTTTTCCTGAATCTCCTCTCCGACCGCTGGAAACACAGTGCTGCCAAAAACAGCCCACCCGATACATAACTCCCCGAGAGCCGAGGTCACCGGAACGCAGAGCGGCTTTCTTTTGCCCCGTCCGCATGTTAAGATATGCAATTCAAAGGTTTCTGTTGAGGAAGTCCATGCGCATCGATATTCTCTGCCTCTTCCCCGAAGTGTTTGCCTCTCCGCTCAACCAGAGCATCGTCAAGCGTGCTACCGAGCGGGGACTGGCGAACATCGTGATTCACGATATTCGCGACTACACGCATGACAAACATCGTACTGCGGATGACTATCCCTACGGCGGTGGACCAGGCATGGTGCTCAAGCCCGAGCCTATCTTTGAGGCAGTGGAAGCGATAAAGCAGCAACTTGGTGCATGCGAAGTACCTGTGATTCTACTCACCCCTCAGGGCAGGCTTTTTTCGCAATCTCTTGCTCAAGAACTGGCCCTCCAGCCTCATATAATGTTGATCTGCGGTCATTACGAAGGCTTGGACGAGAGAGTGTGTGAGCATTTGGCTACTGATGAAATCAGTATCGGGGACTATGTACTCAGCGGGGGTGAATTAGCCGCCCTGGTCGCGGTCGATGCTATCGTCCGACTGATACCGGGAGTGCTCGGCTCAGAGTTTTCTGCCAATAGCGACTCTCACAGCAACGGACTTCTTGAATACCCCCAATACACCAGGCCTCAAACATATCGGGATTGGTCAGTACCTTCGATACTGCTCTCAGGAAATCACAGCGAGATTGCTCAATGGCGACGCCGTCAAGCTATCCTGCGAACCGCGAAACGGCGCCCTGATCTTCTAAAGAAAGGCAGCTTATGCGATGAGGAAAGGAAATGGATGTCAGAGAATTTGTTAGACCCAAGATAAACCCCAACATTCCCCAAATCTCCCCCGGCGACACGATCAGGCTCAGTCTGAAAACTCTAGAAGGGGATAAGGAGCGACTGCAGCACTTCCAGGGTGTGGTGATCGGAATGAGAAAGGGCGTTGATGGCGGGAGCTTTACCGTCAGACGCGTCTCTCACGGCATTGGAGTGGAACGTACTTTCCCTTTCCAATCTCCTTCGGTGCAGAATGTCGAGGTGGTCAGGCACGGCCAGGTACGCCGAGCCAAGCTCTACTACATGCGCAGGCTGAGCGCCAAGCAGGCTCGACTTAAGGAAAGAAGAGAGAAAGCAATCGAGCAAGCCGTGCCTCAAGAAGAAGCTCAGCCTTCTGAATGAAGTACGCCGAGGTGGCAGTCAACTCGCCCGTGAGCCGGTCAGCTTTCACTTATGCCATCCCGGCACGGCTGAGCGTTCATGTCGGGCAAGCAGTATGGGTACCTTTTGGCTCCAGGATTCTTCAGGGAATTGTTGTGGAGCTATCGGATCAGCCGTCGGTAGAAGCAACCAAGGAAATAGCTGACCTCGTTACAGATACTCCTGTGCTTTCCTCCCGACAAACGGAGCTTGCCCGATGGATAAGCGAACGATATCTTTCCCCTCCTTTCGATGCCCTTGCCCTGATGCTGCCTCCAGGATTCGAGAGACAGGCTATTGCCTACATTCAATTAGCGGATTCCCAGACGGATTTGTCATCTCTGACACCAGAGCAGAGGCAGGTCTTGCACATCATCAGAGCGAAGAAGAAGACAAGCTTACCTGAGCTGGAGAAGGCAATCGGCAGGAGGAAGGCCGGGCAAGTCATCGACCAGTTGCTGGACTGTCGGCTAGTTACAAAGACCCTGGAACTGGAACGGGTGAAGATAAAGCCCAAAACGGTCCTTTATGTCAAGTTAGTGGCTCCGACAGGTCGGAAAGAAGGAGTCGAAGCGGAAAGGGCTCGCCTCCATAAGCGCAGAGCCTACAAACAAGCGCAACTCCTGGAGTTTCTGACGGAGCAGACGCAACCTGTTTCGGTCAACGAATTAGGCAAGCGTTTCACTCGCGTTTCTGCCTCTGTCAAGGCCCTGGAGAGTCGCAATCTGGTGGCTGTGGAAAGGGTCAGGGTAAGACGTGACCCCTTATCTCACCTCAGCGTGCCGCCTTCCCCCGCTCCGCTCCCCACTCCGTCTCAACAAGCTGCCTGCGAATCGATCCACAACGTGATTGTCAGGGAAGGGAGACAATGCGGCAGGGCGCCGGTTTTTCTCCTCTTCGGGGTCACCGGCAGCGGAAAGACCGAGGTCTACCTGCGGGCCTTGACTCAGATCATTTCGGCCGGCAAGCGAGGAATTTGCCTTGTTCCTGAAATCGCCTTGACCGGGCAAACAGTGGAGAGATTCTCCAGTCGCTTCCCCGGGCGCGTGGCAGTGCTGCATAGCGGCCTTTCCGCGGGAGAACAGTTCGACGAATGGCAGTGGATAAAGGAGGGAAACTGCGACGTGGTCATTGGACCGAGGAGCGCTTTATTTGCGCCCTTGACCGACCTCGGTCTCATCATCATTGATGAAGAACATGAGTGGACGTATAAGCAAGAAGATAAGTCGCCCCGCTATCATGCCCGGGACGTGGCCATCAAACTGGCGCAACTCAGCGGTGCCGCCGTCATCCTGGGCAGTGCCACTCCAGACATCGACAGCTTCCATAAGGCGCAGCAAGGCGAGTATCATCTTGTAGAGCTAAAGGAAAGAATCACTCCCCGTGGCTATTCCCCTCTTCCCGAAGTAAGCATAGTGGATTTGCGGGAAGAACTCAAAGCAGGAAACACAGGCCCACTAAGTCGTTCCTTGTTAGCTGCCATCAAAGAAGCCCTGACGCAGGGGGAGCAGGCCATTCTTTTTCTCAACCGTCGCGGAACCGCTACCTTTGTGCGCTGTCGTAGCTGCGGCTTTGTCTTCCGCTGCCCCCGCTGCTCCATAGCTCTTACCCATCATTCGGTACAGAAGAGACTGATTTGTCACCGCTGCCGCTACTCCGTTGCGGTGGCCCAAAGCTGTCCCCAGTGTTTTCGGCACCATCTCAGGTTTCTGGGCATCGGCACGCAGAGGGTAGAAGAAGAGGTCAGTCACTTCTTCCCAGAGGCGAGATTGCTTCGCTGGGACAGAGACGTGATTACCAGGAGATATGCTCACGAAGAGCTACTGAAGGATTTTCGCGACCATAAGGCAGATGTGCTCATTGGCACCCAGATGGTAGCCAAAGGATTGGACCTGCCTCAAGTGACCCTGGCGGGGATAATCAGTGCCGATACCGGCCTCAACTTCCCTGATTTCCGCAGTGGCGAGCACACGTTTCAGCTCTTGTGCCAGGTAGCTGGTAGGGCTGGCCGAGGGATCAAAGCAGGAAAGGTGATCATCCAGACTTATTCACCCGACAATTACACTGTTCAAGCTGCCGCCCGACATGATTATCTCGGTTTCTATGAAAAAGAAGTTGATTATCGGCGACGATACAACTACCCGCCTTTCAGCCGGTTGATCCGCCTGGTCTATAGCCACATTAACGACGAACTGTGTCGTCGTGAAGCAGAAAGAGTGCATCGTCTGATTCTCGATGAAAGGGCAAGAGACGACATGATTGACTTCGATGTAATCGGTCCTGTGCCTGCTTTTGCCTTCCGGGCGAGAGGCAGATATCGCTGGCAACTCTTCCTCCGCAGCCCTGCGCCAGCCCGGATATTATCCCGGGTCACCCTGCCCCAGGGCTGGACTATAGATGTCGATCCGGTAGGGATGGTTTGATTTTGCACTCAGGCTCCAGATGCAAATCGCTTGTTTGGTTCAAGGCGAAAACGAGAGGTAACGAACAATGAAATGTAAAGGGGGTGAACAGTGTCCGATAGAGCAAGTCAGGTTACGCAAACGGTAGGAATAACAATCCTGGGAATCGCCTTAACGCTAATGGGGCATTTCAGTCGTTCTCCCGGGTTCATGGAGCGAATCTGGTGGATCCCGTTCGCTCTTGGAATACTTCTGATAGTAATGGGGCTTGCCGGCATTGGTTTCTATGCCAGTCAACCGCGCAAGATATCCTGTCCGTATTGCGGTGAGAAGACAGTGCCGAAGCGTCGAGGGTTCAGGGACCATCTCTATCTTGCCCGATCTGATGGGGATTAACCGCAGCTAGTACTCTTTGACCAAGAAACGACCATTACGTTCTCCGCTCCGAGAAGTCAAGCGGCAGTATGTCCTCAGGCAGCGAAGCTTCAACCTGAGCCAACGCCTCAGCCCCCATGGCGGCAGCGGCATCCAGAGCTCCTTTGGCAACATAGACCGCAGCCTGCTCTTGACTCAGGCCGGCTTGTTCCGCTACCTTTCTGGCTGCCTCTACTGCTTTAGCGGCAGCTTCCGCATAGTCAACTCCGGTCTCTCTAGCTCCCTGCACTATCCCATAGCCAGCGCCCCGGAGAGCGTCCCGAGGGTCCATCCGGGTTCGCCCCAAGCTGCGCGCGACGCCCAGCACAGCCGAATGAGCCAGGCGCCCCACATCCAGGTCTGTTGCTTCCCCAGCATGCATGGCTCCTCTTGCCGTCTGACGCGCCACCTCGCCGCTATGAATCTGCATGTCCTTTGCTGTTCCCGAAACACCAGTCAATGCCTTTTCCAGAGCCCTGGCTATTCTGGCTACCCCCCTTTGGGTCTGCACTGCTGCCACAGTAGCAGCTCTGGCTATATCAGCGAGTTGATATGCTGTCACTCCCAGAGCTACATCCAACCCCGGTATGGGGACACGCCTGAGAATGCCATAGGGGAACTGACTCAAGAAACTCAGGCCGGGGACTGAACTCATGGGACGCACCGCGTCCCGCATCGGGGCAAGCAATGCATCCATGACTATCTCGCGGCTTGCCTCGCCTTCTTCACGGAGGGAAACCAGCATGCTCACGGTGGCAAGGCCCAGGATAAAGGTGATGCAAAAAAGGAAATCAAAACCCAGAATGTTGAAGGTCGGGAGCTGGACGGAGCGAATCGGATCGACCCACGAAAAGACGAGACTAAGCTGGCGACTACCGAAGAAGCCTCCAAGATAGCCACCAAGCAACGGTCCCAGCCCGGCACCCAGACTGGTAGCCAGGCCAGCCGCTGCCAGATACGCAGTGGCTTTGCCTTTGGGAGCCAGTTTCAATCCTATGGTGCTGGTCGTAAAGCCCGCTCCACCCGCCGCGATGCCGGCGAAAACGTGGAGGACCACGAGCAAAGGGATGGTCAGAGAGTAGCGCTCCGGCATGGTTGTGAAAGTCCACCCCAAAACTACCAACAGATACAGAGAAGCCGACACAGATAGAATCGCCTTAATGCCGAAGCGATCAGAAAGCGGACCCCAGAGCCGAAGGAACAGGATGTTGGACGCCTGACTCAAGATGCTGAAGCCGATTACCATCGGAAGAGGCAAGCCCAGGCGCTGCAGCATGTAGACGACGAAGAAGGGAGTAGACATGTTCAGAGCCAAGCCCCATAGGAACAAGAACCACAAAAGGCGCCGGTAATTAGCGTCGCGGAAGGGAGGAGATATGGTGGAAGGCAGCGATGGCTTAGGCCCAGGGGCCTCTTGCATCAGGGGCTCCGGCACCATACTGATAAACAGAGGGCCGGGCAGTCCCAGGAAGATCGCGCCAAGAACCAGTAAAATGGTGAATCCCAGAGCTTCGTTTCCAGGGGCATAACCTTCCCAGTAGTTCACGAAGAATGCGGCCAGCAGACCAAATGTCATGGCTGCCAGGTTGACCCACATTTGGCGGCGGGCAAAGAACCGGCCCAGGATTTGCTGAGGAACCAGGTCCCTGATCCAGCCATTCCAAGCGCAATTGGTGATGGAAACAAACACACCACGAACTGCCAGGGTGACCAGAAGCATCAACACAGCACTGCTGCCAGGCACATCCAGGAAGA
>SOJB01000073.1 GCA_004376695.1 Dehalococcoidia bacterium
CGCTTCGTCGCCCATACAGCCACCGCCACCAAAACCAGCGCCAGCAAGCCTGCTACAGCCGCCTTCCCGACTGGAGAAAGCTCTTCCTCTCCCTGTCATTGCGAGGAGCCAGATTCCTCGCCTACGCTTCGGAACAGGCTCCGCAATCGTGGTGGGGTGAGTGAATACGGAGATTGCTTCGCCCCGATTTGTCGGAGCTCGCCATGACGAGGCGAACGCCCGGCGAATCTGGGAATCCCTTTTCTGAGCAGCCCCAGTTTGTGCTCTGGCGTTCTTGCCGTCGCAGGTGCTTTGAAACTCCTTTCCATACAAACTATAATACAGCCGGATTCTAAACCAGTTAGTGCATCCACCCAAGAAGTGCCTCATATGTCAAGAAAGCCGAAGCAAGCCCTCAAGGTAGCTTCTATCAACGTCCGTGGCATTGTCCAGGGTGTGGGCTTCAGACCTTTCGTCTATAGCCTAGCCACAAAGCACAACCTTAAGGGATGGGTTTACAACACTTCAGAGGATGTCAGGATTGAGGTAGAAGGTTCAGCAGAAGCTATAGAGCAGTTTGAGCTGGAACTGCAAACAAAAGCTCCGCCGCTAGCACACATCGAGAGCGTAACCATCGAGCATCGCCTGCCCCTCGGTTATGAGAGCTTTGAAATCCGGCCCAGCCAGACACAGGAAGGGAAATACCAGCCTATCTCTCCGGATATCGCCACCTGCCAGGCCTGCCTTGCTGAATTGCTGAATCCTGAAGACCGACGCTATCGCTATCCCTTTATCAATTGCACCAACTGCGGACCACGCTTCACCATAATCGAAGGTATGCCCTACGATCGCCCCAAGACAACCATGCGCTACTTCCAGATGTGCCCTCAATGCCAGGCGGAGTACGACAATCCCCTGGACCGGCGCTTCCATGCTCAGCCCAATGCCTGCCCAAAATGCGGTCCTCAGGTTGAGTTAGTTGATAACCGGGGCAATCTGGTAACCCCGATTCTATCGGGGTCGAACCCCGTAGCCGCTGCCAGTCAGTGCCTCAAAGAAGGGAAAATCGTCGCTATTAAGGGTCTGGGAGGTTTTCTCCTAGCCTGCAGTGCCACGAACGATACCGTAGTGAGAGAACTGCGGCGGAGGAAGAGGCGTTCCTCCAAGCCGTTCGCCATAATGGTCACCACTGTCGACGAAGCTAAGAGGCATTGCTATGTCTCACCACAGGAGGAAGTGTTGCTTACCTCACCTCAGAGCCCAATAGTGCTCACAAGGTGGAGGGCAGACTCACCTGTATCTCGAGAGGTAGCGCCGAATCTGCAGTTCTTAGGGATTATGCTGCCATATACGCCGCTTCACCACATATTGCTCAGGGACACCGGCCTGCCATTAGTAATGACCAGCGGCAATCTCAGCGAAGAACCCATCGCCAGAGACAATGATGAAGCCTTAAGGAGACTCTGCGGGATTGCCGATTGCTTTCTACTCCACAATCGGGATATCTATTCTAGCTACGATGACAGCGTTGTCGCTGTGGAAAGGGGAACAAGCCAGCTCATGAGGCGGGCGCGTAGCTACGCTCCCTACCCCATCCACCTCTCATTTAGAGCCAGGCAGGTGCTTGGCTGCGGGGCTGAGGAAAAAAACACCTTTTGCCTGACAAGAGATAGCTATGCCTTCCTATCACAGCACATTGGCGACATGGAGAATATGGAGACCCTGGAGCATTTTGACCGCACTGTATCTCTGTACAAAAGGCTCTTCCATGTAGAGCCCGAGATCATTGCCTGCGACCTCCACCCTGACTATCTGGCCACCAGGTATGCCCGGGAACTTGGCGAGTCCGGTATCAAGCTTGTTCCGGTGCAGCACCACCATGCCCACATTGCCAGTTGTATGGCCGATAATGGACTGGAGGCCCCTGTCATAGGCGTTGCCTTCGACGGCACGGGGATGGGTGCCGACGGAAATATCTGGGGAGGGGAATTCCTGGTAGCCAACTACCATAGCTTCAGCAGGGCAGGGCATCTGCAATACCTCCCTTTGCCCGGAGGAGCAGCAGCCATCAAAAGACCGTGCCGCACCGCCATCGGCTATATTCTCACTCTATTGGGAGATAATGCCCTCAACCACGATTTACCCGTTATGAGAGAGGCAGACGACACGGAAACAGAGGTAATCAGGCGCCAAATAGAACGAAGGATAAACTCCCCGCTTTGCTCAAGCATGGGGCGTCTCTTTGATGCCATATCAGCCCTGCTGGGCATCAGAGGTGAGATAGACTATGAGGGACAGGCCGCTGTGGAACTGGAGATGGCTGCCCACTCCTGGTACGGCAAAGAGCCATCTTCTGTCATTGCGGGAGGCGTAGACGGTTGCGAGGCGAAGCCGAAGCAAACTGGGCAAGATTCCTCGCTCACGCTCGGAACAAGGTCCGCAATCTCCGACGATAAGGAGAGCTACCCATTCCACATCGTGGAAGACAAGGGGATAAGAATCGTACAACTGAAAGACCTGCTCTCAGCCGTAATAGAAGATCTGCATCAAGGCATCCCCAGCGGGAGAATATCAGTCCGCTTCCACAGTACCGTAGCTCAGATGATAAACGAAATGTGTCATTTGATAGCTAATGACACTGGCATAAGCCAGATAGCCTTAAGTGGCGGCGTATTCCAGAATCGCCTGCTATTGAGAAAGACAATCAGCTTGCTGGAAAGCAGCGGCTTCCAGGTATTTACCCACAGACAGGTACCCTGCAATGATGGCGGTATCTCCCTGGGGCAAGCAGTTGTTGCCAATTTCGCAGCCGTCGTTGCCCCCTAACGAGGAGACATCATCACGCCACGTATCCAAATATCACGTTGCGAAGCGATCCCGAACGTCCAAGGGTGATTTTCGTCGGCAAGCAGTGCTATAATCAGTGCAGCACAAGAACCCAGGTATATTTTCCGAGGAAGCATGGCAGTTCTGCAGATGCGCACCTTGCCGGATCCTGCATTGCGGCAAAGGGCGAAAAGAGTAAGCAAAATCGATGACTCCATCCAGAAGTTGATCGATAACATGATTGATACGCTGCGGGCCAGCTCCGGTGTGGGCCTAGCTGCGCCGCAAATAGGAGTACCCCTGCGCATAGCAGTTATTGAGATGCCGGGCGAGGAAGTCATCACCTTGATTAACCCTGTTGTAGTGAAAAGAAAAGGCGAGCGTGTCCTGACAGAGGGTTGCCTATCTGTGCCGGGCTATCAGGCAGAGATCAAGAGGTCGCTCACGGTTAAGGTCAGGGCGCAGGACCGCCATGGTAAGGAAATCCGCCTCAAAGGCGAAGGCCTCTTCGCACACGTCCTCGAACACGAGACCGACCACCTCAATGGCACCTTATATGTTGACCATCTGGAAAACCCAGCAGAGCTCTATAGGATTGAGGATGCTCAGGAGATGTAGTTGCCCGATTAACTGGGCCATTGTGCTTGATTAGCCAGATAGCCAGAGAATCATGGAAATGAAGCGCTCCAGGAATCCCCAAACCTGAACTGCAGAGCAAGATTGAACAGCCTGGGATTATGAAGGTGGGGAAGGGATAGATCAACAACTATCTGGTGCGGCTTTAGATCCATGACCAAATGGCCAGACCGTTCCAGGCGCAAACAAGGAGCATCGCCAGGCTCAAGGGCTTCAACAACTCCCCTCGCTTACACACTACCAGGGTCAAGACAATTGCAGAGGAAATCAGCCACTTGAATAGCGTGCTGCTACCCAGTGTCGGGCCAAGCAACGGATTAAGTTCATAACTCCCGAGCCCGAGAGCAGCCCCCGTCAAGCAGCCATCCAGGATATTCAGGCCGATGAAAGCCACGCAGAACAGGACGCCTGTACCTGAATCTGTATAGGCAAGTACCACCCGGAGAGTCCTCATCGCTTGGGCACCAGGGCTCAAGTACCAGTACCTAAGTACCAGTACCCGGAGCCAGTCTAACCGAGAATGCCAAGGAAGTCAGTAACCAGGCGGTTACTGAGCGTTTCTTTTCGGTTACAGAAGGTTTCGTTCCGGTTTCATAGAATGTGGTCAACTCCAATTCTCTCTGCGCTCCGTCGCTGCGAGATCAAGGAAGTCAGCCGAAGCAATCCTGTGGAGAGGCAGAGGATTGCCGCACGCCTTTCAGGTGCTCGCGATGACATGCGAAGCTCTGGCCTCGTGCGACAATGATTGGCGGTCATCCGGATTTGGTTTTGCGCCTCAAGTAATAATAGGCACCATAGCCAAGGAATACAGCAGCCGCGGCAATTCCGGCGACCAATCCTGGATTGGGCTTAGCTTCGGCCGCGGCCCTTGTCGATACCAGAAGGCGAACATAACACTTCACGGTCAGCAGCTCGCTGGATTCAGCAGCGACTCCCAGCCATATCTCCCAGTCCTTGCCTGCCCATTCTTGCCCTGGCGGTATAGCTACCGTTACGTTCATACTGGCCTCAGACTTAGCGGCCAATGGGATTTCTTGAGAGGAAAAACTTATCCAGCTATCGTCGGGGATTTCAGCCCTCCCTTCCCTTCTGTCCTCTTCCGGAGGTTGAAAGATAGTGAGGACAAAGACGCGAGCTACCTCGTCCTGATTGCGAATCGTCAACTGAAATTCCGCTGCCTCTCCCGGGGGCAGGTTATCTATGCTTACCTCGGTGGGGGCAACGCCAAAGGACTGAGCGGGAGTATCAGCCAAGGTAACGGAAGGCAAGAGGATGATTAGCAGAGTTACGAAGCTCAGAGCCAGTTTCATCCCCGCGGTCTC